>JBGOZX010000048.1:0-27509 GCA_041480425.1 Bacteroidia bacterium | reverse complement strand
TAATCTTAACAATGATACATGGTACAGCACCCAGACACTGGCATGGGGTCTTTTTTCATACATGAAGTTTGCAGAGATGATTACGGGAGATAAAAGCAATCCCGCAAAAATAAATATCATCTTAAATGGAGAAAAATCAGATCAGACAATTCAGTCAAAACAGATCTGGAAAAAGGAGCTGAAGATGAAAGGGGGGATCAATACCCTAATGGTTGAAAACATCTCAGGTAACCCGGTGTATATCAACCTTATCCGAAAGGCGGTTCCTCTGATTTCTGATATATCCAGGGAAGATAAGGGCTTAAGTATGAAAATTGATTACCTTAATATGGAGATGAAATCTGTTGACCAGAAAAATCTTGTTCAGGGATCAGATTTCATGATGGTTGTAAATGTGACAAACAATACCTTCACAAGGGTTGATAATGTTGCTCTTACTCAAATGGTTCCTTCAGGCTGGGAAATACAGAACACCCGTTTGTTTGAGACCAGTTACGGAATTAAAGAAAATGTATATGATTACCGTGACTTCAGGGACGACAGGGTGAATACCTATTTTAGTCTTAATCAGGGAGAAACAAAGACATTTCTGCTGATACTTAATGCTGCTTACAAGGGAGAATTCTTTCAGCCATCAGTTTGGTGTGAAGCAATGTACACCGAAAACTGTTATTCACGTGTACCCGGAAACATTGTAAAAGTCACCGGTCAGAAAATTGAATAAGAAGTTTAAAATAGTGCTTATGGCGGCCGGGGTAATCATTATCCCGGTTTTGCTTTCACCTTTACCACGGTTTAAAGCACCTCTTTCAACTGTTGTGGAAGCCCGCGACGGAAGCCTGCTGGGTGCAAGGATAGCAGATGACGGACAGTGGAGGTTTCCGTCTTTCGACCAGGTGCCTGAGAAATTCGAAAAAGCGTTGCTGACCTTTGAGGACAGATATTTCTATTATCATCCGGGAATAAATCCTGTTTCAATTGTCCGTGCATTGGCAGGTAATATAAAGGCACATGAGATAGTGAGCGGAGGAAGCACTATCACCATGCAGGTTGCGCGGTTATCAAGGGGCAACAGATCACGTACTTACAGGGAAAAGATAATTGAGATACTCGCAGCCGTTAAACTGGAGATTTTCCGTTCAAAAAAAGAGATTTTGAAAATATACGTCGCCAATGCTCCCTTCGGAGGAAACACTGTTGGCCTTGATGCTGCCGCCTGGAGATATGCAGGAAAATCATCTGCTGATATAAGCTGGGCTGAAGCAGCAGCTCTTGCAGTTCTGCCTAATTCTCCTTCTCTTGTTTTTCCCGGAAGGAACCAGGAAATATTGAAAGCCAGGCGCGACAATCTTCTTAAAAAACTTTACAAAAGAGACTACCTGGATTCACTTACTCTGGTCCTGGCACTTGATGAACCGCTCCCGGGAGATCCGAAGCCACTGCCTGCCAAAGCGCGTCATCTGACTGATCTGTTTTTCTTAAAGAACAATGGAGAAAGGGTAAGGACAACAATTGACCCCGACCTTCAGGAAAAGGCAACGGAAATAATCAACATTCATCAGAAAGATCTTGAGGGAAATTTCATATTCAATTCAGCAGCTTTAATAGTCAGCGTTGAATCGGGTGATGTCCTGGCTTATGTCGGTAACAGTACGAATGAAGATGCCTCAGCCCATGGTGGAGATGTTGATATTATAAGGTCATCTCGCAGCACCGGGAGCATTCTTAAACCGATACTTTATGCCGCAATGCAGGAATCGGGAGATATTCTGCCAAACACCCTGATTGCTGATATACCCACCCGTTTCCCCGGCTTTACTCCAAAAAATTTTGATCAGAGTTTCAGTGGTGCCGTGACGGCCGGCTCAGCACTCTCCCAATCACTCAATATCCCGGCTGTTAAAATGCTTCAGAAATATGATCCCGCAAGATTCCTGGACCTGCTTCATAGAACCGGGTTCACTACATTTAATAAACCTGCTGATTACTATGGGCTGTCGCTAATTCTCGGAGGAGGGGAGACATCCTTATGGGAACTTACCGGTGCTTATGCCTCCTTTTCCCGTGTTCTCAAAAGATATAACAAAGAAAAAGCTTACCTGAAGGGTGATTATCATCCTCCTGTTTTAATCCACCAGCAGGATTCTGTATCTGATGGGATGGAAGATGCAGAGCCTCCCCTCTCCGCTCCATCAGTATGGCTAACTTATGAAGCATTGAAAAAGGTCAACCGGCCGGAGAGCGAAACAGGCTGGCAATATTTTGCCTCTACTCCGAATCTCGCATGGAAAACAGGAACCAGTTTCGGTTTCAGAGATGCATGGGCCGTGGGAACAACACCCGATTTCGTGATTGGTGTCTGGGCAGGCAATGCCGACGGGGAAAGCAGACCGGGACTAACGGGTATATCAGCAGCAGCGCCGATATTATTCGACCTGGTTAACACTATGAAATCCGGCTCATGGTTTACACCGCCCTATGATGAGATGACAATGATAAGTGTTTGCAGTAAAAGCGGCTTCAGGACAGGTCCGGATTGCACCGAAACGGAGGAGATTTCAGCCTGTATAAATGGACTGAGAAGTGAAGTCTGTCCTTATCATAAGCCAATTCATCTGAACAGATCACGAACATGGCAGGTTACTGCAGACTGTGCCTCTCCTTCCGATATCGTTAACGAACCATGGTTTATTCTCCCTCCGGCGATGGAGTACTTTTACAGGCAGAAACATCCTGAATATAAAACCCTTCCTCCTCCGGCACCCGGCTGCACGGATGAAAAGAGTATCCCGGTGATGGAATTTATTTATCCGACTCAGGGCATCAGAATATTCATCCCGCGGGATCAGTCAGGGCAATTGACAAGAGTAATTCCGGAAGTGGTACACAGAAATCCTTCAAAAAAGATCTTCTGGCACCTCGATGAAAAATATATCGGAACCACCCGGTTTATTCACCAGGTCGAAATACTTGCAGAAGCCGGAAATCATATCCTTACTGCAGTAGATGAGGATGGGAATAGTATAAGGTGCATTTTTACTGTAATCGGGAAAGGAGATTAACACCCCCTTTTTATTTCCCCCCACGGGGGGAAAAATTTGTCCTACTTTAGTGTAATTCAGCTAAATAACTCAGTATTCTCTCCCCTTTAGGGGAGATGCCCGCGCAGCGGGCAGAGGGGTTTCCCACCCAAAACAAAGCCCCCTTTAGACGGGGGCAGGAGGTGAAAAGAAGGTGATTGAAGACCCTTATACAACTCTTTGTGTCCTGCGAAATTTTCTGATCTTTGCTGTTAAAATTTTTTGCCAGTATCATGAATAAACTCAATCCCGAAGAATGGTTCCCCATAGTTGATGAAGAGGGTAAAACGATATCCAAAGCTCCCCGAAGCGTTTGTCATGATGGAAAAAGCAAACTTCTGCATCCTGTTGTTCATCTTCACCTTTTCAATAAATCGGGGGAATTGTTCCTTCAGAAAAGGGCAATGACAAAAGATATTCAACCAGGGAAATGGGACACCTCTGTAGGTGGTCATTTAGCCCCGGAAGAATCAGTTGAAGATGCTCTTCTCAGAGAAGCCCGTGAAGAATTAGGCTTGAAAAGTTTTGAACCACAGTTCGTCAGGAAATACATATGGGAATCTCCACGCGAAAGAGAACTTGTATATTCATTCATTACAAAATCTGAAGAAATACCTGATATTTATGATGACGAGATTGCGGAAGGAAAATTCTGGTCAATGAAAGAGATTGAAAAAAATCTGGGTAAAGAGATCTTCACCCCGAATTTTGAACAAGAGTTTAAGATGTATTTATCACAATTCCAAGCATAATAATTTACCAGGAATTGAGTATATTTACTGATAATTAGGTTAATAAGTATTCTCCTGTGTATGAAAATTGACAAAATCTATCTTTTCTTTACCATGATAGTATTATTCACTACACTATCATGGATATCCTCCTGCACACACAATGCCAATATTGATAATATTCCTGAAATCTGTTTTGAAGGGGATGTTTTGCCAATATTTATTAATAATTGTGCTATATCCGGTTGCCATGACGGACAGGGAGAATCAGGCAGGGCACTGAATAACTATCTTGATATCAGCCATTCCGTTGTTCCGGGCAACCCTAATGCCAGCAGCGTCTACAAAACAATAATTGCTAAAATGGGCAACAAAATGCCACCCGACCGGCCTCTCTCACTTGAAAACAGGACAATAATAAGATTATGGATCGAACAAGGTGCGCAATTAACTCTCTGTCCGGGTACCACAGGGACCGGTGGCGGCGACGGTGGAGGTACTTATGTAAACCGGGCCTGTTTTACACGCGACATCTTACCCGTGGTTGTATCGCGCTGTGCTACTACCGGTTGTCACGATGCTATCTCACATAAAGGAGGTTATATTTATGCAAGTTACACAACTACGATGGGTTCCGTTGCCCCCGGAAATCCTGGAGCGAGTAGGTTGTATAATGTAATTAAACTTGGCGCAGGAGAGAATAAAATGCCTCCTTCCAGCAGCAGTCAGTTGTCCGTTGCAGAAATCGATTCCATTGCCGCCTGGATCCATTATGGAGCCCTTAATGAGATTTGCGGAGAGGTTTGTGATACAATAAACCCAGTTACATTTTCGGGAACAATATGGCCGATAATTCAAACTTCATGCACAGGATGCCATAGTGGTGCTTCTCCTTCAGGCAATGTTCTGCTGGGTTCGTACAGCAATGTATCCACTGTCGCATCAAGCGGTTTACTTATTAAATCTCTGAATGGTACTGGTGTTCCCAGGAGGATGCCTCCAGTAGGTTCTTTCTCTGCATGCCGGATCAGACAATTTGAAATCTGGGTTAATAACGGCTTTTTAAACAATTAGCAATTATTTTAATATGAAGCGATTATATTCCCTGCTTGCAATTATTACCGTTATTCTGCTTTTTTTCGTATCATGTTATTATGACGATGAAGAGGCTTTGTATCCTTCACTTAATACAGCTTGTGATACCACCAATGTTACTTTCAGTGGAACTATTGTTCCGATCCTGAGTAATAATTGTCTTTCGTGTCATTCAAATGCTACAGCTGCAAGTGCCGGAAACAATATCCGCCTCGAAAATTATGCTGATGTAGTGGCCAGGGCTGTTTCGGTTGCAGGATCAATAAAGCAAACCGGATCGCTCCCTCCCATGCCAAAAAACGGAGGAAAGATAAAAGCATGTTCTATAACCCAGTTTGATATCTGGGTCAAAAAAGGGATGCTTAATAATTGATTTTCAAAATGACACCATTAATATGAAGCGCTTATCTTTTGCCTTTCTTTTTTTCCTGACCCCATTTGGAATTTTTGCACAGGATGACCTTTTGGATCTTTTGAACAAAGATGCCAAACCTGAAATAAATTTTGCTACAGCTACTTTCAAGTCGACCAGGATAATGAATGGCCATTCGATCGAAAAAATGCCTCCTGGACAGCTTGATGTCAGGATTTCTCACAGGTTCGGAAAAATTAATTCAGGAGCCTATGAGTTTTTCGGACTCGACCAGTCGAATGTTCATCTCAGCCTGGAGTATGGAATATTGAAGTGGCTAATGTTAGGCATCGGCAGGGGAACATACGAAAAGACATTTGATGGATTTGCAAAGTTTACTCTTCTGAGACAATCATCAGGAGCCCGGATTATGCCGGTGTCTGTTTCATTATTAACCTCCACGGCCTTGAAGTCGGTCAAATTTGCCGATCCTTTGAGAACAAATTATTTTTCATCCCGGTTATCTTATGTAGGACAGGTACTTATTGCCCGTAAGATTAATCAGGTATTCTCAGTTCAAATAACCCCATCTTATGTCCACCGTAACCTGGTTGCCACTGAGCTTGATCCAAACGATCTCCTGGCTGTAGGGGCCGGGGGCAGAATAAAGCTTTCTAAAAGGATAAGCTTGAATGCAGAGTATTACTATCTGGTAAATCCCAAAACATATATGAGCCAGCAGGTTTATAATCCATTATCAGTTGGTTTTGATATTGAAACCGGAGGACATGTTTTTCAACTGCTATTTACAAATTCAGTTGCAATGATTGAAAAGGGATTTATTGGTGAGACAACCGGCAACTTAAGAAAAGGGGATATTCATTTCGGATTTAATATATCCAGGGTATTTACATTAAAGAAATAAATCCATTAACCGCAAAGATCGCAAAGAAGAAACCAAGTTCGCAAAGAAAAGGAAAAAGAAGAACGCCAATATTAAATCAACATTAATCTTTGCGTGCTTTGCGCAAACCTTTGCGTGCTTTGCGGTTAAAAAATAGGACTTAATAATTACTTATTTAAACTATTTTGCTTGTTGTTTGTTAAATATGAAACATTTAAAATTTATGAAACGACTAACATTTATTTTCATCCTTTCATTTCTCTTTTTTGCAGTAAATGCCCAGAAATATATGACCAAAAATGGTTATATCGGCTTCTTTTCCCATACACCAATGGAGGATGTTAAAGGTGATAACAATCAGGTTGCCGGTGTGCTTGATATTTCAACCGGAGAAATGGTTTTTCAGGCACTTATCAAATCATTCCATTTCGATCGGGCTCTTATGGAAGAACATTTCAACGAAAACTATATGGAGTCGGATAAATTCCCCAAATCAAGCTTTAAGGGAAAAATCACAAATCTTTCGTCGGTTAATTTTTCAAAGAACGGAACCTATGATGTCACTGTTGAAGGAGATCTTACCATACATGATGTAACCAACAAGTTCAGCACCAAAGGCACAATCGAAGTGGTAACCGGGGGAATAAATGCAAGCTCAAAATTTAACATCGTACCTGAAGATTACAAGATTAATATTCCGGGTGTGGTAAGAGAAAAGATTGCTAAAAATCTGGAGGTTACAGTAACAATAAAATACACTCCTCTGGAGAGTAAATAATCTTATTATCCCCCAGCTCACAAAAGCTGGAACTGCCCCCCATACCCCCTACTTTGCTTCGCTGAAACTTTGGAGCGTAGGCGACAAGCCTTAGGCGGCCGATGGAAAGCGAAGAAGGGGGGCTAGATCAGGGGGTGAAAATAGTGTAATTAAAAAATTTTCCATATGAAAACCTCTTACAAAATTGCTTTATTTGTTGTTTTCTTCATTGCCCTGGCTGGAATCCTGGTTGCTTTGTACATGTATAACTTACAGCATAAGGATCTGCAGAAAGTCAAGCCTGATTTTGTCATGACAGCAGTTGATCTTCAGAAAGCTTTTGAAGATGATGAGATTGCAGCAACCTCCCGGTATGTAAAAAAGATCATTGAGGTCAGTGGGATGATCCAATCTGTAAAACCCGGAGAAGATAAAACATTAAGTGTTTCCCTTAAAACCGGCGGTGATCTGTCTTCTGTAATATGCACATTTCAGACGGTTTCAGAGCCGTCAAAATATAAAACCGGAGACCAGATAACTTTAATGGGTGAATGCTCTGGATTCCTGATGGATGTGTTGCTGAATAATTGCGCCGTCATCCAGGAAAAGAAATAATTCTGCTCATCTTTTTTTAAATCTGCGAAAATAAGCGAAATCTGCGGGAACAAAATATGGAGGTTCTTCCCGCAGATTACGCAGATCTGTGCAGAAATTTTCAAAATAAATTCTTTAATTCGTATGTAGAATTAAAGAATAAATTAATGAAAAGAATTTGCGTTGTTTGTCTTTTAATATCATTCGGAATAATTTCCTGGTCACAGAAAATCCCAAAAAATACCTCGTCCTCCTATAAGTCAATCCATGAACTGTCAATTCCTCCAAAGCCTGTTGATCCTCAGATCGTTCATGATCAGGACGATATGACATGGAACGATTATCATCCCATCCCGGGAAAAAACTGGGCCGATCCATCATTGTTACCGGATCGGAAGTTCAGGATGGCACTCGTGGCAGTTGATTTTCCTGATCAGCCATTTGTGGTAACTCTTCCAAAAGGATCAGATCTATTCGGAAACCCTCAGACAGATCCTGTTAAACGCGAGGATGTTGCAAAATTCTATTCAGATTTTTGGCTGCGCCCGTCAGCAGTTAATCATGGACAAACAATCAATGGATACTGGATGGAACAATCGCGGGGGAAATTTGGGATTGGCTCACTTGATGCCTTTGGCCCTTACAGAATGCCAAAGAATCTCTGGGAATATGGCCTAAACGAATATAATCAGAATAATTCAACACCCGATGGCAGCAGGGCAAACAGTCAGATGGAACCGGATGTTGACGCCCTCTGGAAAGCTGATGCAGGAGACATTAAATCCCAATATGATGCTGTTCTCCGTATTTATGCCGGTTATGATGAAACTGGTGTGTGGCAGGAATATGGAGAGATGAAATTTCTATCGAAGGATAACATCCCGGCAGAATGGGGAAATCCAGACACCTCCAAACCAGGGTGGGTCACAACCCGTTATGTATCATGGACATCCTGGAAAGCCGGACAGATGCAGTGGGGACTCTCATCTATCAGACAGGGCGAAAATTCAGGAACCATTACACATGAACTCGGACATTTTGCTTTCGATATAGGAGACAACAACAATAATCCTTATATCAAGCCTTACAGACGAGTGGGGTCAGGTCCGTGGGATATGATGGACCGGGGTTCTTTTAATGGCCCCGGTGGGCCACATATGCGATGGGTTGTTCCGGCAACCTTGGGGGCAGCAATGCCGGCGGGATTGATGCTGAGGAACAAGATAGTAAATGGCTTTATCGCTGAAGATCAGGTCCTGACACTTAGCCGGGAAGGATTAGTTAAATCCGGTCCTGTGGTTGTAACTGTAACGGCCAGGGCAGTCGAACCACTGCCAGACTCCTTTGCAGGGATAATTGTAAGGCTCGATGGAGCAGAACCACACGACAGAACTCCGATAGATGATCCTGCTGCTAATCCTCTTTCCCCTGGTATTCCAAACTTTGACTTTTATTCTCTTGAAGCAGTCCAGAGAATCGGTTATGACTCCTTCTGCCCCGACAATGGTGTCCTCCTGGCAAAAAACAAAGATAAGGAGAGCCATAATGGAGGGCAAAATGGATTCAACTGTTTTAATTGGGTAATTGATGCTCATCCTGAGGATATCAATAAGGTAGACTATATTAAACCTGATGGTCAGAAGGTAATGCGAACAATTGCTGATTACCGCCAGCTGAATGACGCTCTTTTTCATGCAGGACTTAACTCAGGCAGTCAATTTGAATGGGAAGACACTTCAAACAGGCTGCATTTCTATATAATTGACCTTCAGAAGAATGCTGAAGGAATAATTTCATATATAATTGGAGTCAGTTCACTTGATGGATCAGGTCCCCAAAGGCGGGGTGTTTCTGTTATACCCCCTTCAGTAAATAAAATGAAGAGTGCAGCAGGATACTATTTCTTCACCCTTACTAATACAGGGGAATCTGCAGAAATAGATCCTTTACTTCATAAACCTGATAGAACTGACTGGCTTAATTTTGATATATATAGACTTTCCGTGACAATCGAAGGAAAGGGCTGGTCAGGACAATTGCTTAATGGACTTGTATCCCTTAAACCACTGACATCCGAAACGGTGTCTGTATATTTATCGCATGAAAAAGAATGTTCCCGCACTGCAAAAGTGATCCTTACAGCTCAGTCGGAAAGCGATCAGACAAAGACAGCTTCATCCTCATTTGTAATTAATGCAGGCAGTGGGGGACATTGATTCAGAAAGAAAATACTATTTTTAGGTGTCAATTATTTCGCCAATGGAAAAAGCGGTAAAGATTCTGGATTTGAATAACGAGATTGAGGCAAAGCTCCTCGGTGAGATATTAAAGGATAGAAATATCCCTCATCTTATCCGTTCGTACCACGATTCTGTTTATGATGGTTTATGGCAAATGCAATCGGGATGGGGTCACCTTGAAGCTCCTCAGGAGTATAAAGAAGAAATAATAAAGATCTATAATGAAATGTCATGACTCTCTTCGCGTTCGGCAATACCCTTTTTTTCAAGTCTTCTTATCAGAAAGTAATTTATAGCACCAATTACAACCATGGCCAGCAGGAACAGAGGATAGGCAATCTTCCAGTTTGTAGGCCCAGTCATCATTGACCATTCCGACATACCACCAATACTTGCTATAAGAGTCAGAGGCATGAATATGGTTGTTATCAATGTGAGCCTTCGTACTGATATATTTGTATCATTCGACATTTTAGTCATCTGATTATTAAGCAATGAGGTATAAAGTTCCATAAGACTGGTTTCAATCTCGCGGTATGTTTCAGTCAGTTCGAAGAATTTAGCAAGGTGGTCGTAAATATCACGGTAAGGGACTATAGCTTTTTCCGGGATAAAAGTACAGTCCATTCTGCATATCTTAACAAGAATCTCCCTCTCATGAAACAGACTTTTTCTAAGACTAACCAGATCCCTTCTCAACCGGATTAATTGCATAGGCTGAAAGCCTGCGACATTTTCAAGCAAAGCATCTTCTGCTTCTTCAAGGTCATCCTCCATAGTATCAAATGCACTGTATTTCTGATCGACAAGATAATCAAGTACCCTGTGCATCAGATATGCAGGTCCGCCCTTGGCATTTGATGGATCGTTTGCAATAATCCCTTCAATATTATTCAAAGGCTTCCTTCCGTTTGAATTATGACCGCTTACAGTTATCAGAAAATTTTTGCCAATGAACAGGTTTACCTCGTCTGTCAACAATGTGTTGTCTTTATAACAAAAAGCATTGAAAAGGATGAAAGTGTTGTTTGTGAAATGTTCAATCTTCGGAACCTGGTTCTTATCAAAACAGTCTTCAACTGATAAGGGATGAATTCCAATCAGATCAATAAGGACATTGAGATCCTCTTTTTCAGGCTGATAATAATTAAGCCAGATAAAACCTCCCTCCCTCAATGCGGAAACAGCCTCCCCAAGTGTTTCTACTCCATAAAATAATCCAGTCGCAGAAAAATGGTAGAATTTCGATTCTGACATGATATTTATTATTGTTACCGGATATGATGACTATTACTTTTGCCCTGATTAAAACAAAATCTAATTTACTTAAAAAATCAATATCCTGAAAATTTCTTTGAACCATCAGATTAGCGAACATTTAAGGAGAGGATGTGTTTAATAATTAATAACTCACCCCCTGTCCCGCATGGGCGGGATTCGAAATCCATTTATTAGCCCCCCTTTAGGGGGGATGGGGGGCAAAAAAATATGTGAAAAACTAAAAAACAAATTAATAGAGCACAGGATGAATAATGCAATTTATAATTTCAGAGAACCCAAGAATGAACCGGTCCTTTTATACATGCCAGGCAGCCAGGAACGCAAACTTCTTGAAGCTGAGTTAACTGATCAAAGAAACAAAATAGTTGATATTCCTTTGATAATCGGAGGAAAAGAGGTCAGGACAGGTAAAACGGGAAAAATTGTTATGCCTTCCGATCACAGACATGTTCTGGCGACTTATCATATGGCAACTGAAAAAGAGGTTTCTCTTGCCATAGATGCTGCACTTGATGCAAAATGCGAATGGATGAATCTTGCCTGGATGGAGAGGGCCTCAATAATGATCAAAGCTGCCGAGCTGATATCAAAGAAATACAGGTATTTGATAAATGCGGCAACAATGCTGGGTCAGGGGAAAAATGTATACCAGGCTGAAATTGATTCAGCATGTGAAGTAATTGATTATCTTCGGTTTAACGCTCACTTTGCTTCACTTATTTACCGCGAGCAACCTGTTTCGGATAATCAGAATATTAACCGTATTGAATATCGTCCGCTGGAAGGATTTATTTATGCTATAACTCCCTTTAATTTTACTGCAATTGCTGCTAACCTGAATGCAAGTGTTGCCCTTATGGGAAATACGACAGTCTGGAAACCGGCAACAACCTCTCTCCTTTCAAACTATTATCTGATGAAGATTTTTAAAGAAGCAGGGGTACCTGACGGGGTGATAAATTTTGTTCCCGGTTCAGGTTCATTAATAAGTAAGGTAGTGGTGAAACATAAAGATCTTGCCGGGATTCATTTTACAGGTTCAAATGCTACATTTAACAGCCTCTGGAAACAGGTCTCGGAAAACCTGTCGGGTTACAGATCATACCCGAAACTGGTAGGAGAAACAGGTGGCAAAGATTTCATTTTTGCACACAATTCTGCAAATCCGCTGGAACTTGCAACGGCAATAGCAAGAGGAGCATTTGAATATCAGGGGCAAAAATGTTCAGCAGCTTCAAGGTCTTATATTCCAAAATCTATATGGTCTGTAACAAAAAAGTCTCTGCTGCAAATGACCTCGGAGATGAGAGTCGGAGATGTTTCAGATTTTAAAAATTCTGTTAATGCAGTAATTGATGAAGTGGCTTTTGACAATATTATGAGTTATATCAACAAGACAAAATCATCAGAAGAGGCAGAGATAATTGCCGGAGGTAATGGAGATAAATCAAAGGGATATTTCATTGAGCCGACTATTATTGTGACCAAAAATCCTCATTTTTTTACAATGGAAGAGGAGATCTTTGGCCCTGTAATGACAATATATTTATATGATGATGAGCAGTTTTCAGAAACTCTTAAATTGTGTGATGAGACATCACCATTTGGCTTGACAGGTGCTATTTTCAGCAACGATAAATATGCTATGATTCAGGCTTGCAGGGCTTTGCGATATGCTGCAGGGAATTTTTACATAAATGATAAGCCAACCGGGGCAATGGTAGGGCAACAACCATTTGGCGGAGCAAGAGCCTCAGGTACAAACGACAAAGCCGGAAGCTATCTAAACCTCATCCGCTGGGTAAGTCCGAGAACGATCAAAGAGACACTTATACCGGCAACAGATTTTAAATATCCGTTTATGGAGTAGCATTGAGACATTTCAATGGTCGTGGAGAGAATTAATTTCCAATTCAGACCTGTTTTTTCATTTTTTTCCTGCTGAGAAGATGATTTTCTAATAAATGCAGTTAATTTTATGGTCTTTTTAACAGGGATCTGAAAAAGTATTTTATTTCAAAGTTGATCTGATGCTCACTCTGGAACATCTTCTTTGGTTAGAACATTGTTTGATAATATTCTTCATGACATTTCTTCATGAAGATGCTGCGATCCTTGCAGCTGCTTTTTCAACTGTGGAACATCAATTACCAGTCTGGCTGGCTTATGTCAGTGTTTACTTTGGAATTGTTACCGGAGATTTGCTGATTTACGGACTTGGTCATCTGGCGCAGAAAAACAGATGGCTTCGATCAAAGATAATTGGTCCGAAGGTTGAACGGGTTAAGCAATGGCTGGAGACCCACCTGGTAAGGGTATTGGTTCTCTGCCGTATTACCCCCGGCCTTCTGTTTCCGACTTTTGTAGCCTGCGGATGGTTCAGGATCCCACTTACCCGATTTGCTACTGTATCAATTCTGGCAGGAGCAATATACTCTTCAATTGTACTGACAATCGTGATCCTTTTCGGAGATCTTGTACTCAATCATCTTGGTTATTGGGCATGGGGTGCTTTAGCGCTTATAATTGTTGCTTTTGCTGTAAGAAATTCATTCAAACCACGCTGGAGTGAAGCAACAGAACACGCTATGGGAGACCTTCCTCCTTCATTTCTTTCCGTTTTCAAAAAATATATGCCTGCCTTAAAACGCAAGTTCCATGGAATGCCTTCATTGGATGATCTTAAAAAGACTGTTTCTATTGCAGAACATATTCCAAATAGCATTCTTTATATTCCGGTTGGCCTTTACTATCTTTCCCTTTCGCTTCGTTACCGCAGTCTGACACTTCCCTCAGCATCCAATCCTATGATTGAGACAGGAGGCTTTATGGGTGAATCCAAAGCTTCTGTTATGCAACAGGTTGGTAATGAACAACAGCCATGGATTGCTGAGTTTGTCTCTCTGCATCGTAATGGAGTCGCTGCAGAAGATGACCTTAGAAATGTCCTTTTGATGATGAAAGAAAAAAAACTGGAATTTCCTGTAGTTGCTAAACCTGATATCGGTTGGAACGGATATGGAGTAAGACTCATTGAGGACGATAGCCATCTATTACAATATATTTCCACCTTTCCACACAACGAGAAGATAATATTTCAACGCCCTGTTCCTCATGACGGTGAAGCAGGTGTTTTTTATGTCAGGATTCCCGGAGAGCCAAATGGCCGTGTTTGTTCTGTTACTTTACGTTATTTCCCGTTTGTTACAGGTAATGGTAAATCAACACTCAGGGAGCTGATCCAAACAGATGAGCGTACAAAACTAAGGGCACATTTCTATCTTGGCGGGAGATCCGAACATGTTGGATTCGGAAATGAAGATCTTGATCAGGTTCCGCAGGAAGGAGAATTAATTCGTTTGTCCTTTATTGGTAGCCTGAGAGTAGGAGGGCTCTATCGCGATGCAAGTCATCTGATTACATCAGAGCTTAACAACCGCTTTGATAATATCGCCAAAAGCATGCCTGAGTTTTACTTTGGCCGTTTCGATATCCGGTTCGAATCCATTGATCTTCTTATGAAAGGAGAAGGTTTTTCAATTATCGAAATCAATGGCGCGGGAGCTGAAGCAATACAGGCCTGGGATCCAAATGTTCCCTTATTCAAATTATACTGTGAATTTTTCAAATCGTATAAGCTCCTCTTTAAAATCGGAGCCCTCAACAGGGCAAGAGGTTTTAAACCCATGACATTAAGGGAATTCATCAGGGCAATTAAACATCAGAACCGTCTTATTGAACAATATCCGCCTGCCGGTTAACCTATTTTTATTAATTTTACATTGTATTGCTATTTTTTGAAGATGCCATCTCCCGAAAATTATAAAGCCCTTTTTATCCTTAATCTGAATGCGGGAGTCCCTCCTGTTAAGTTCATCATATCAAAGGAACTCGATCGCCGTAAACATGAATTGTCATGCTTCAAATCATTAAGTATTGATGAGTCAGGAACAGTTATAAAACAAAACTTTGATAAATATGATGTTTTTATAGCTGCCGGAGGAGATGGGACTGTTCATTCCGTTGCCACAAAGCTGATCGGAAGTGATAAAATACTGGGAGTAATTCCAATTGGATCAGGAAATGGATTTGCAAAAGAACTGGGATTTAAAACAAAAATTAAATCTCTTCTTCAGGATATCAAAAAGAAGGAGAGCCTGAGTATCGATATAATTGAGATTAATGATCATCTCTGCCTGAATGTAGCGGGTATTGGTCTCGACAGTTTTGTAGCCCATTCTTTTAATAAACTGAAAACACGCGGTTTCTGGTCATACGCCGTCGTAACTTTAGTAAATTTAATAAAGCTGCACCCCTTTCATGTAATAATTAAAATCGCTGGAGATGAGATTGTTTCCGAGGATTTATTTGTACTTTCCGTGGCAAATACCCGTCAATTCGGTAACAATGCTTTTATTGCCCCTGATGCAATTCCTAATGATGGTCATATGGAAATTGTTATAATAAAACCTTTCCCAAAAATATTAGCTCCGATTTTTATTTACCGGCTCTTTACTAAAAAATTGAATGATTCCAGGTATGTCACCCATTTAAAAACGGATAGAGAGGTTATTATCCGTACTGATGAAAAAAGATTTCATATTGACGGGGAACCAGTAGAAATATCAGGAGATGTAATTGTAAAAATTAGGAGGAATGCTTTGAGAGTTTTAAAAACCAGATATAATAAGCACAGCTGGAGTGTTTCCTGCTAAAAGAGAATTACAGGTGAAAATATAATTTGAATTTCAGCTTTGAAATGTAAAACGAGAGATTTATTGAAGATGAAGGTAAGGACTAAAGTCCATATATGTTTGATTATCAATAAGGAGGTGTCTAAAAAGATCTTTAAAACCGCAGAGTGCGCAAAGTAGGCGCAAAGCCCGCCCGACTGAACGTCGTTCGGGCAGGCACGCAAAGTTAAAACCGTGTTTTTCAGTTCTTTGCGATCTTTGCGTAAACCCTTTGCGACCTTTGCGGTTAATGGATTTTGACTTTTAAGACAACCCCTTAATCAATTACTAAATAGCATGGGCTTTAGAGCAAATTTTTTATTGTTAATGGATACATATATTTATTTATTATAAAATTGAAATCGATTAAATATGAGAAACTTCATTATCCTCTGTCTTTTTTTGTCCATAACAAAGGCTTATGGCCAAAATTATTCAATCAATCTGATACCGCAACCGGTTGAAATACAACTATCCGGTGGTAATTATCTGCTTACAGGGACTTCAACAATTGGCTTTAATGCACCTGAAGGTCGCAAAGCAGCTGAAATGCTGGCACAAAAACTGAATGTGCCAACCGGCTTTTCCATTAAAACCCGGCAGGATAAAGCAGGCTCGATTCAATTTAATTTGAACACCACGTCGGTTCCACAGCTTGGCAAGGAAGGTTATATGCTTTTAGCAACTCCGAAAGGTGTTGTTATATCGGCCAATCAACCTGAAGGACTGTTTTATGGCATGCAGACCCTTCTTCAGCTTCTGCCCAAAGAAATTGAAAGCAAAACTGCCACCAGAATGAATTGGACTATCCCGGGTGTAAAAATTACAGATTATCCCCGTTTCGGCTGGCGTGGTATAACGCTTGATGTGAGCCGTAATTTTTTCTCAAAAGAAGATGTTAAAAAATATATTGATCAGATTGCAAGATTCAAATACAACACTTTTCATTGGCATCTGACTGATGATAATGGCTGGCGTATTGAAATAAAATCGTTACCGAAACTTACTGAAGTTGGTGCATGGCGTGTTCCCCGTGCAGGGCATTTTGGTCAGCGCTCAGACCCCAAACCGGGCGAAGCAGCAACTGATGGTGGTTTTTATTCCCAGGCAGATATCAAAGAAATCATTCAGTATGCACAGGATCGCTTTGTGACTATTGTGCCTGAAATAGATGTCCCCGGCCACAGTATGGCGGCTATTGCTTCCTATCCTGAGTTAAGTTGTACGAAAGATCCAAACATAAAAGTTAATCCCGGTACTCCCTTTTCAGAATGGTACGGTAATGGCACTTTTAAGATGTTGATTGATAATACACTCAATCCGTCAGATGAGAAAGTTTATGAGTTTTTGGATAAGGTTTTTACCGAGGTCGCAGCTCTGTTCCCGAATCCATACATTCATGTTGGCGGCGATGAATGTTACAAGGGTTATTGGGCTGCAGATGCTGACTGCCAGGCATTGATGAAAAAATTAAACATAAGGCATGTGGAAGATCTTCAGGGTTACTTTATGAACCGTGTTGAGGGAATTCTGAAGGCGAAAGGAAAAAAACTTCTCGGCTGGGATGAAATTCTAGAAGGAGGTATATCACCTGAAGCAACTGTTATGAGCTGGCACGGTATTAAGAGTGGAATAGAGGCAGCCAAGATGAAACATGATGTGGTAATGACTCCAACAACATTTACATACCTCGATTATCAGCAGGGCGAGGAGACAATAGAGCCTCCGATCTATGCAGGCTTACGTTTGAAAAAGTGTTACAGCTTTAACCCTGTTCCCGAGGGTGTGGAGGCAAAATATATTTTAGGTGGTCAGGGAAACCTGTGGACTGAGCAGGTCGCAAATCTGCGGCATGCCGAGTATATGACCTGGCCACGGGGCTGGGCATTGGCTGAAGATTTCTGGTCGCCAAACGAAAAGAAAAACTGGACCAATTTTGTTCAAAGGGTGGAATCACAATTTGCCCGCAATGAAATTGCTGGGGTTAATTATTCTCAGGCAGTTTACGATCCCATTATCACAACCAGAATGCAAAATGGAAAGATGATCCTTGAAATGGAATCCGAAATGACGGGCCTGGATATTTACTATACTATTGATGATTCAATGCCAGACAATTATTCAGCAAAATATACAAAAGCTGTCGAACTTCCGGAGGGTCCGATAACACTCCGCGTAATAACCTACAGGAATGGCAAACCAATCGGCCACCTGATCACGCTGAATCCTGAAGACTTAAAAAACAGGTAAAATGAATAATGCTTAACACTGAACAAAATGAAATTGAACCGGACAACAAAGAGAATCCTGATTTTTTGTAAGATAGCTTTGATTACTTATACAATTAATCTTCAGGCCCAGACACTGAACGAGATTGAATCTCACAGGGTCTCTCTGCCTAATGGATGGAAGTTGACCCCTGTGGGAAAAATGTTACCTCTTGGCGATTTGCCACTGAATATTGCTGTTTCACCTTCGAAAAAACTTGCAGCCATTACGAACAACGGACAGAGTGATCAAACTATCCGGCTTGTGGATATTGAACGGGAAATAATTCTCGACTCAATAACCATTGGAAAATCGTGGCTTGGTTTGATTTTTTCAGGCGACGGTAAATATCTTTACGCTTCAGGTGGAAATGATAATATAATTATCCGTTATGCAATCCGGAACAATCACTTGTCAATCTATGATACAATCAGGATCGGAAAACCCTGGCCAGAAAAGATCTCTGTTGCAGGGCTGGCGCTTGATGATGCGAAAAATAGGCTGTACGTTGTTACAAAAGAAAATAACTCCCTCTATGTTATTGATATACAATCTAAAAAAGTTATTTCACAACATCCCTTAGGCGGAGAAGGTTATACCTGCATTTTATCCCCCGACAATAAAATCCTTTACATTTCATGCTGGGGCTGTGATAAAGTTGTATTGTTTAATACTTTTCAACAGAAAATCACCGGGTCAATTCCTGTTGGTGATAATCCCAATGATTTATGCGTTACCAGGAACGGGCAGTACCTGTTTGTTGCAAATGCCAATGACAACAATGTATCGGTAATTGATACACGACAAATGAAGGTAATTGAAACACTCAATTCGGCGCTCTATCCCAATGCTCCAAGTGGTTCAACTACTAACAGCGTGGCATTGAACAAGGATGAAAAGACTCTTTACATTGCAAATGCTGATAATAATTGCCTTGCGGTATTTGATATCAGAACTCCCGGATCAAGCAAAAGTAAAGGATTTATCCCAACTGCCTGGTATCCTACCTGTGTGAGAATTGCAAAAAACAAAATACTGGTAAGTAACGGAAAAGGATTGTCTTCACGCGCAAATCCTTATGGTCCGAATCCTAATCGCAGAGGTGAAGAAGTGGTTTACCGGGAAGGCGGTAAGGAACAAAAAATAAAAGTTCAGTATATCGGCGGCCTGTTCAGGGGAACCCTTGGTATTCTTAATATTCCTGATGATAAGCAAATGGCTCTTTATTCACAGGTTGTTTATAATAACACCCCATACAATAAGAATAAAGAGATGATATCCGAGGGAGCCGAAGGTAATCCTATCCCTCAGAAAGTAGGTGATAAGTCTCCCATAAAACATATTTTTTACATAATTAAGGAAAACCGCACTTACGACCAGGTTTTGGGAGATATGCCTGAAGGTAACGGAGATCGCAATCTTGTACTTTTTGGTGAAAATATTACCCCTAACCAGCATGCCCTTGCCCGTGAATTTGTACTTCTTGATAATTTTTACGTTAACGGAGAGGTGAGCGCCGATGGTCATAACTGGAGTATGGGAGCTTACGCCACAGATTATCTCGAAAAAAACTGGCCAACAAACTATGGCGAAAGAGGAGGATCATATGATGGCGAAGGAACCAGGGAAATTGCAAATAATAAGAACGGATTCCTGTGGGATAATTGCAAACGGAATGGCGTCAGCTATCGCACTTATGGCGAATTTATGGGAGACAATGGACCTAATATTCCGGTTTTAAAGGATCACTTCTGTTCTTATTTTACACCCTGGGTTCAGTCGGTTCGCGATACTGTCCGTTTTCGTCAGTGGAAACGTGATTTTGATTCGCTCCTGGCAGTAAACGCACTGCCGCAGTTAAATACAATCCGGTTTATCAACGATCACACCGAAGGTTTGAGTCTCAATAAGCCAACACCTTTTGCGCATGTTGCCGATAATGATCTGGCTGTCGGTATGTTTATGGATTATCTCAGTCACAGTTCCGTCTGGAAAACCAGCCTTGTCATAATAGTTGAAGATGATGCTCAAAACGGCCCCGACCATGTTGATGCTCACCGCAGTACTGCTTATCTTGCCGGAGGTTACGTGAAAAAAGGCTTCGTTGATCATACAGCTTATACAACGACATCCCTTCTCCGTACCATGGAGTTGATCCTTGGCCTCCCTCCCATGAGTCAGTATGATGCAGCTGCAACGCCATTATGGAGATGCATGAATAATACTCCTGATCACCCTCCATTTAAAGTCAGGCTATGCCTTGTCAATCTTGATGAAAAAAATATGGCGGAAAACATCTGGCAGAAAAAAAGCGAGAAGTTTGATTTTACAAAAGAAGACAGGGTTAATGATGCTGAATTCAACGAAGTAATTTGGAAAGCTGTAAAAGGGCTTGATTCTCCATGCCCTCCTGCTGTACATGCTGCATTTTTTATGCCAAAAGACAAATAAAGGGGGAGATGCCGCATAGCGGCAGAGGGGCCTACCTTCCAAAACATTGCTGGCGCGGATTTAGCGAAGCGTAATCCGTGCCTTTTTTAACCCCCCAACCCCCCTTCAGGGGACCTAAAATTTTATCCTGATTTGAGATTGCAGTCCTTACTTCAAAGAGATGCGGATCCCCTGAATCCGCACCTCTTTGAATTCCAACCAGATGTATAACCGTATATATCTTCCTCCAGATTAAGGTTGGTTAGTTTGAGGCAGAGAAAAATTTATCGGTACCATATACCAGACGTTGACAGCCTTTCCTCCCTGCATTCCCGGCTTGAATCCTGTTAACATGCTGACCACTCTTACTGCCTCAGCATCAAGCAGCGGGTGGATACCTTTAAGAACCGTTAATCCTTCTGTATTACCTTCAGTATTAACAACAAATCTGATTATAACTCTGCCTTCAATTTTTTCAGCTTTTGCCGCTTCAGGATATTTAGTATTGACTTTAATAAAATTAAGAAGTTCAACATCTCCACCAGGATACATTGGCATCTGCTCGACCACAACAAAAGGCGCCTCTTTAATCTGATCCGGCAATTTAAATCCTAAAGTGACACTTGAAGTAAATGGCGCATCTACAGCGGGATTCTTCGGAGCCTCCCATCTTGGTGAAGTCTTAATCGCCCTAATAACCTCCTCACTCAATATCGGATCAATTAAACCTGCAGGCACAACATTGCTGATAGTACCATTCAGTTCAACCATGAAATTTACTGTAATCCATCCTTCAATCTTTTTTGTCTGAGCTTCTGAAGGGTATTTTACCTGGCCGGCTACCCAATCGTTAAAACTATTAAACCGTTGGTTCTGAAAAGTCGGGAAATCTTCAGGAGCTAAACGTGGGAAAGGAGATTTGAGACCCATTTCAAGTGCTTTTTTCCTGGTTGTTATTTCCATAACACCATTAGCCCCTTTCTCGCCATACTTATCAGTTGCTTCCTTCCCGAACAGAGATTTGACTGGCCCTAAATCATAACCCAGATCTTTCCTGGCATCACTAAAATTTTTCTCGGAAATTACACCATCAATTACAACAAGCGGATTTGGTCTTTGAACTGAAGGAGCTTTATATTCCGGGTCCTTTTCCATTCTTACACTCATTTCTTTATTAAAATCAGCTTTGAGTGTCACCCGTTTGTAACCTCTGGAGGAGAAAAGGAGAATAGCATCTGCCTGTGAATTGTTTAATTCGAAACGCCCGTCCTTACCTGTTGTCACAAAGAAAGCATTCCCCATTGTTCCGGTGCTGGTTACGTCAACTCCCTCCAATGGCTGTCCATCTTCCTTTAAAACAACCCCTTTTACTGTTTTTTGATTTGTCTGAGCCTGGGAAGTTGTTATTTGGGTTTCGGACGCTTTCCTTTTTGTTGTTATTTCAATAACACCATCTTTCCCTTTTTCACCATATTTGTCAGTCGCCGACTTATCTTTTAAAACATCCATGGACGATATTAATGCAGGATCTATCCCTTCAATTCCTTTCTCACTGACAACCCCATCAACAATAATAAGAGGTTTGACCAGAGATCCGTCACTGCTTCTTATTTTTATCTGTTCCTGATAATCCGGATCTTTTAACATCTTTACTGACATCTCCGAAGAAAAATCCGGTTTCAGAATCTGCGTCTTATACCCTTTGCATGAAAACACCAGATTTGCATCCTCAGTAATACCGCTTATTGCAAACTTGCCGCCAACGTCTGTTAAAATCCCCCATCCCGGTGTGCCGGAAACAACAATGGTGACCCCGGGTAAAGGAGAACCGTCTTCCTGTAAAACTCCACCCTTAACGACTTTGGCGACAATGGGCGAAGCCTGGTCAATAGTTATGGCATTATCTGAAGGTGCAGTATAATTATATTCCGGTGTTGCAAATGCATAAAATACAATTGCAAAAACCGGTAGTACAAAAAGCATTTTCATCTTTCTGTATGGTGAAGTGATTATTTTTTTCATCATGTCAAATCGTTTTTTGTTAAGTGAATAATTGAATGAATTCGAAAGGCTGAAAACCGGTGAGCTGAAGAGCTGATTTACAAGAGCCGCTTTGTATATTGCCGGGTTTGATGTTCGCTGCAGCGCCACCTCATCGGCAAGATATTCATGGTTCAGCCTGATAAACCTGGTATAAATCCATACAAACGGATTTAACCATTGCAACAAACAAAGCAATTCAACAAGCAGAAGGTCGAACCAGTGCTTCTGATGAACATGTACGAGCTCGTGGTTTATGATTTCCTTCACCTCAGTTTCACTTACTGAAGGATTGATAAAAACGTAGTTGAAAAATGAAAATGAAGTGGGGAATTCAGAAGCCCTGATAAGTTTTACCTGGTGCCGGTTGTTGATATTTGCCTTATTTATAGTTTTATATAATGATCTGATATGCCAGATCAATCTGAATGCAAAGAACAAAATGCCTGTCAGATAGAGCACCAATAGGATAAGCTTGTAGTCAAATGGTTTATCAGGACTTGCCTGCAGCCCTGTATTGATTGTTGTATTACCGGCAGGTATGAAATCGGCAGGAGTAACATCAGGTGAAGGCAATACTACCTGGTAATGAATAGAAAACAGCGGAAAAAGAAAAGAGATCAGAATACCTGAAACAAGGTAATATCTTTTCAGAAGAAAGAACCGTTCGTTTCTCAGAAACAGAAAATAAACCAGGGCAAAACCTGTCAGCCAGATTACCGACTTCAGCAAATAAATGGCAAATGTTTCCATTATTTTCTTTTT
The DNA here is from genome assembly GCA_041480425.1 of Bacteroidia bacterium. Lineage (GTDB taxonomy): Bacteria > Bacteroidota > Bacteroidia > Bacteroidales > VadinHA17 > LD21. Next base: position 4,239 of record JBGOZX010000048.1, on the reverse strand, counting down.
TTATTTTTTGATAGTTCTTTTTTCGTATCCTCAAGTAACTCTTCAAGCTCCTTAATAGTAAGATCTTTTTCACGGGCAAAAAATGATGCCATCGCCGGAAATGAATTGTTAAAATAGCCTTCCATCAGCCCGAAAAGTTGACTTTTTGAGTATTCACTCTTTGAGATTAGCGGGTGATAAAGATGTACATTTCCGTAAGCTTTGTGCCCGACATATCCCTTTTTTTCAAGCACTCTCAATACCGTCGAAACAGTATTGCGTGCAGGTTTAGGGTCACTGAATTTGTCACGGATATCTTTCACAATACCATGGTTCATGTCCCATAAAATCTGCATTATCTGTTCTTCTGCTTTTGTCAGTTGCATAATCTTATATCATTAGTTCAATAATACCTTGCACCTTGCACTTTGCACCTTTTTTATCAATCCTTCGTAACAAATATACGACTATTTTTATAGTCACACAATTTTTTTCAATAAAAATGACTATTTTTTTAGTCGATTATTGTATCACATTGGTATATTGATTGTTAAAAAATCATGGATTATCCCCTACGGAGAAAAACCCCTCTGCTGCTACGCGGCATCAACGCCACAAGCTGGCGCCTGCTTGCGGTAGGCAGGGGGAATAAAAAGGGGGTGATTATCACCGAGCTGCTACTCTTTCGGGAATGTTACTTGATGGTTGGATTTTTTTGACTAATTTGCATCGGAAATCAATTTAAAAATTAATTTATGAAAAGAATTATTTTTTTATCACTGGCATTAATTGCTATTATGTCTTTATCAGCACCTACCTTTGGTCAAAAGGTGAATGAACTCACTGCAAAAGAGAAAAAAGATGGCTGGATTCTGTTATTCAACGGTAAGGATTTTAAGGGCTGGAGGCAATGCAATGGAACAACAATGCCTAAAAACTGGATTATTGAAGAAGATGCCATGAAAGTCTTAACCGGCGAAGGTAAAAATCCCGGGCAGGGTGCAAGCGGAGATATTTTATTCGGTGAAAAGAAATTCAAAAACTTTGAATTATCAATAGACTGGAAAGCAAGTAAAATGGGAAACTCTGGTATCTTCTTTAATGTAAGAGAAGTGCCTGGTCAATCAATTTACTATGCTGCTCCCGAAATTCAGATTCTCGATAATGTGGATGCCACCGACAATAAAATCCCTAGTCACCTTGCCGGGTCCTTATATGATATGATTGCTGCCGATCCGAAAACCGTTAAGCTTGCTGGCGAATGGAATAATATTGTGATTTCTGTAAAAAATGGAAAAGTAACTCATACTCAGAATGGCGTTAAAGTTGTTGAGTATGAACTGTGGACTCCTGCGTGGGATGCGCTTATTGCCAATAGTAAATTCAAGACTTTCCCGGGTTTTACAGAAGGTATTGCCAAAGAGGGTTATATCGGTCTTCAGGACCATGGGTATCCTATCTGGTTCAGGAATATTAAGATACGCGAATTTTAGTATTTAATAGGTTGTTTTTCCAATTTTAACAAGTCTATTATTTGCCTGTTAAATTTTAAATTTATCGGTATGAAAAGACTATTACTTCCGGCTCTGGTATTTTTATGCTTGCTGATAAGCTGCAACAATCCATCATCCCAAAAAGTATCCCGTACACACGCTGAGATGATGGCAAAGTCCTCCCGGACAGAAATGAACGGCTGGATCTCTGTTCATCTTGAAGGCGTTCCCAAGGTCATTGGGTATCAGCATGGGTATCTTCTTGCTGATGAGATAATTGATCTCCGCGGTGCTATGGCAATACTGAACGAAAAAACGACCGGTAAAAACTGGGATTTCTACCGCAACGAATCGGAAAGAATGTTCTGGGTGAATACTCCCGTGGAGTATCAGAAGGAGATTGATGGAATCGTTTCCGGAGTAAATGCTAAACTTGGAGAGGAAAAGATTGACAGGAAAGACATAATTGCCATGAATTCAATTCTTGAAATGTCGTGGTATTATGTCCCCTGGCTTAATTCAAAAGATAATCCCATCCCGCCTGATCCTACACCTCCGGGCCATTGCAGTGCGATAGTCGCAACCGGTTCCTGGACAAAAGACGGAAAAATAGTGATGGCTCATAACAACTGGGTTGAGTATGTCATCGGTCAGCGCTGGAATGTAATTCTTGATATTGTTCCCGAAAAAGGAAACAGAATAGTAATGGACGCCCTCCCCGGGTTTATCCATAGCGGTGATGATTTTTATATTAACAGTGCCGGTCTGATTGTGACAGAAACAACTATCGGTGCATTTAAAGGTTTCGACACTGCCGGTGTTGCCGAATTTGTTCGTGCACGCAATGCAATTCAATATTCCTCATCTATCGATGAATGGGTTGCTATCATGAAAGATAGAAATAATGGTGGATATGCCAACGATTGGCTTTTAGGCGATAATAAAAGTGGGGAGATTGCACGTCTCGAGCTTGGTCTTAAAAACCAGTTTCTTGAGAGAACCAAAGACGGTTATTTCATTGGTGCAAATTTCCCCGTTAATGATAAACTTATCAAAGAGGAAACAACTTTTAATACTTCTGATCTAAGCAAATCGGCCAATGCCCGCAAGCTCAGATGGGAAGGAATAATAAGAGATTTTAAAGGGAAAATTGATGTTGAAGCTGTAAAGAAGTTCATGGGTGATCATTATGATACCTGGCGTAAAAAAGATCAGGCCAGTGCACTTACACTCTGTGGTCACATTGATGAAGACGAGGTCGGAATACCTGAAGGGAACTGGCCTTCTTTTACTCCTGCAGGAGCTGTTCAGGCTAAAGCTACTGATGGATCACTTGCAGCTGAAATGAAATTATGGGCAATAATCGGTCATCCCTGCGGGGAACTGTTTAATGCTTCAGAATTCCTTTCTGCTCATCCTGAATTCAGCTATCAGCAGCAATATCTTCGTGATATGCCCGGACAAGTATGGACTCTCTTCGATAATTAAAAAGGAATACCCACCTTCACATCTGCTTTGATCTCGTACTGAGACGGTTCACCTCAACTTATAAATCCCGGGAACCACTGAAAATCGACAGTGCAATATCCATATCCATCATAAAACAATATGGTGGGTGGATTTCCCCAAAAAACCTGATGAACGTTATCATTAAGTGTTTTAGTCTTTCATCCCCAAACTGAGGTTCGATTGAAGGTACAGGAACAGGTAACTGATTACAATGAAATTAGGCCACATAAAGCACTTATTCATCCATGGCCAAAAAAAAGTATTGTGACAAACCTTTTTTATAATAAAAATTCTGTTTCTGCGCGGACCGAATTATAAGGAACCATAAAAAAATACCATTAGTGTAACAAAACAGTTAATTCGTCGTTAAAAAGGTGTCATTGGTCAAATATTTTTGATAACCTGTATTTATGAAAAAAACCTTAATCCTGATATTTCTTGCAATAAGTTCAGGTATCATGTCGCAAACAGTTCTTACATATCAGGGACAGACATATGTTAATTCTTTGGTAACATGGTGGGATGGAGTTAATATCCCAAGAAGTGCACCAACTACATTTTCGTTTCTTAATAATTCTATCACATCAATAAGTGATGGAGGCATGATGTTGCGAGCAGGGGATGAAGCCCCTCTTTCAACAAATAATAATCTTGATGGAGAAGTAGTGACCGGGAATAAATTTATTTGGAACGGGACTAATGATCCTGCAAAAATTACTCATGGGTTATTTGTTGGTTATAATAAAAATTCAATAGTAAAATATAATTATCTTGAAAAAATCCCTTATGGAATAATATTTAAGTCTGGAACTGACGCTGGAGTAAATATGACATTTACTTCAGGAGGATGTGCTTATAATATTTGGAAAAATGGAAAGTTTGCAATAAGAATAAAGGGAATAAATGGAGTTCCTGTTTATAATAATACCTTTTATAGTGGTGATGGGAGTGGATGGTATCTTTTACTGATAACTGCAAATAGAGATCGTACTACCCCTGCTCCCTCTACCGGAGCAAAAATTTATAATAATATATTTTATACAATTAATCAGATACCTTCAATTGAAATTGAAACAGCTTGTTTGACTAATTTTCAATGTGATTATAATGTTTATTATTGTGAAAGCAGTTCAGATCATGAACCAATATTTAAAATAGGACCAACAGATGCCTCAATGACAACATATACATGGTCGCAGTGGAGGGCTCTTGGTTATGATGCCCATTCAATAATTATTAATCCTAACTTCATAAATAC
>JBGOZX010000047.1:0-27847 GCA_041480425.1 Bacteroidia bacterium | reverse complement strand
CATGCGATGCAGATTTCTGACGTCCATTCATTACTGTATATAATCCCGGCTGAATAAAATCTTGTGCACTCTGATATTCCGACTCCATTGACCGGAACATCTGGTTACCACCGGCGGTAACATTCACTCCGATATCCCCGAATTTATGCTGAGCGTTTACAAGAATATCATAATTCCTTTCCCGGAATTTATTACTAACCCTGTTATAACTGCCATCAACATAACCTGCCGGGGCAGCCTGTGCATCTAGTCTGCCGGTAGGACTATTGTAATCATGCAGCCTGGAGTAGAAGTCCTGTGCTATACGCCCCTGAATATAAATGTCTTTGGTCACATTGAACTTTAAAGCTATATTACCAAGGACCCTGTCCCTTTTATTATTATCGAACCTGTTATCCTGCATAAAGTAGGGGTTTACGCGCGGAAGGAACCTGCTCCAGATTAATTCTTTCCCGGTTATCGGATTCTGTGAAAATTCCCTCATGAGCGACAAGGGCATTGTATTCGCCATAGTTGCTATAGTATTTACCTCGGCACTCTGGTTACCAATACCAAAGGGTGCATTCTTGTAATATTCGTTGGAATAATTAACATTACCAGATATATTGATCCATTTGGAAATATTCTGTGTAAATCCTAAAGTGATATTCCTCCTTGTGAACTCTGAATTTTTAAGAATAGCGGTATTGTTGGTATTTGCTATTGAGAGATCAAAGCCGCCATTGTCCCCGCTGTTTGAAAAGCCGATTGTATTGGTAAGGTTGGTTGCCGTCCTGTAGAATTCTTTGTAACGTTCTTTAGTTGTTACTGCGACATAAGGAACTTCTACATTATCAAATAGTATCTGGGTCATTCCCGGTTGGATCTTCTCACCAAAACTCCATACTCCTGATGTTGGCCAGGGAAGGGTAGGTCGTATTCCGCGTTCTCCCTGTCCATACTCGTACTGGAAGTCTGTGTAATCTACTGCTTTTTCAGTTGTGTAATTCAAATTATAAGTTACACCAAAACCTTTGGTTTCCATTCCTGATCTTGTGGTAATCATTATTACCCCGTCTTTGGCTCTCGATCCGTAAAGAGCAGCTGCTGCAGCTCCTTTCAGAACGGTCATAGACTCTATGTCATCGGGATTAATACTGGTCAAACCATCTCCCAGGTCAGTTGAACCCTCACTGAATCGCGTGTTGTCGATGGGAACCCCGTTCACTACCAGGAGAGGCAAGTTTGCTCCCTGGAATGCAGAGTTGCCACGGATCCTGATCCTTGTTGAACCGACAGGACCAGTTCCGAATTGTGTTATGTTGACTCCACTCACTTTTCCCTGGAGAGTACCCAGTGTGTTTGGAGAACGATTCTCTGTTAATTGAACCTGGTTTACAACTGCGGTAGCATATCCAAGGGTTTTGGCTTCTCTCTTTATACCTAAAGCAGTTACAACAACTTCACTTAATGTCTGCAAATCTTCAGTGAGTGTGACATCAACCGTCCTACGGCCGTTAATGCTTATCTCTAATGGCTTGTATCCAATAAAGGAAAAGCTTAAAATAGCATTGGGGTCCGGAACATCCATTCTATATATTCCACCTACATCAGTGGTTACCCCGATTACTGTTCCTTTAACAACAACATTTACACCTGTAAGAGGTACTCCCTGAGTATCTGTAACCTTACCTGTGATAGGTTGTTGTTGGAGTTCTGTTGTTGAACCGGAAGCAATTGAAATACTTGCCAGAATAATGAAGATTGTAATTTTAAGTTCCCTGAATATTTTTTTCAGGTATGGGTTTGAGTATCCCCATAAATCAGATTTTTTTTTCATAGTTTTGCAAAGTTTTAAATTAGGTTAGTATTCTTAAATATTAACCTAGCAATTATTACAGGAAGGTGGGTCTAACACTTTCCTGTTTTGCTAGTAAAAGGTTGTTCCATAGGCAATTGATGTTAAGTTATATTTTCATATTATTTGGTTCCAGGCAATTTTGAAAATTTCTTTTTGGCATAATTATTACAGGATTTGTTCCTTGCCTTATTAGTAAAAAAGAGGTTCTCTTCTTTAAGAACTTCATTTCCCCTGAATACCTAATTTCAACCCTGATAGAATATCATACCAAATTTACAAATTAATCTCTTTAAAAACAATATATATATATTCCCCGCATCAATCTATAAATAAAATAGATAATGACTATCGGTTATCTTTAATAAAAATCATATGGCGCTTGAAAATCAATTATTTACCCCATCCCTAAAGGGGGTAATTGAATTTGACTGCGTCGAGCTCGCACGCAAGGGCGTGCTCGGTTCTTCTCACCCTTTAGGGTACGGTTTTCTTATGCTTCATCATTGCAGCTCTTAAATCCATAAGCTGCCAGGGAACTTCCTTTCTTAATAAACTCTCTTCGGTTGTTTTTCATGTCAGTTTGATAGTGGATATTTTATTTTTTTACGAGTGTATCAGGCATTGAAACAAGTTCAATACCTCTGTCTGAACCCAGATTACGGGAATACTGTTTCTTTTCGAAATTATTCCAATGCTCATGAACACCTAAGCTTGATAATGGCTTTCCGATGTTGTCGGGATCGTACAATATTCCGGCTGGCCAGTTGGAAGAATCAGCAGCCTGGTGAAGGTAGTCATCGACTCCATTAATATTTGGAGCGGTTTCGGATGAATTGTTTATTACGTCGTGTTTATTAATTCCGTTCCATTCTGTTCTAAGGAAATCAAAACATACTGACTCAAGGGCAACCTGATCCTGCGACAAGAATAAAGAGCTACACCAGTCATTGTTGAAAGGAGGCATAAAGTATTTAACCGGGCCTTTTGTTTCACTCGCTCCACCTCCAAATAAACCATCCACCATATAAAGCATAGTATTTTGTCCCAAATATTTGCTACCCATGAGATCCACCAGAACACGATACTTGTGATACCCAGCATTAGTTGGCTTGCTTCCATATGGAACCATGAGAGAGTAGTGTAAATGACTTGCATTGGTTCTTGCCTGGGAACCGAAATGATTTTTGGCAGTCAATGAAATACCTGCAGATAAGTGAGGTTTCAGGTTGGCAACATTAATCAGATAATCGGCTTTTTCAATGATATCATAAAGTTTATCACTTTTAGTCTTATCTGAATAAAAAAGGAGGTCATCAGAAGTTGGATTGATGAGTGTACGCCCATTCGCTTTTGAATATCTGCCTGTATAAACAACATGGGGGAACTCAGCATACCATATTTCATAATTGTGTCCATAAATGTCGGTCATTGGATCTCCAACTGCAATATCTTCCTGATTTATGCCTGATTCGTTCACCAGTTCTCTTAATAACTCGAGAACAACATATGGACCAGTTTCAGTTGCTCCTAAATTGACTTTTTTCACTTCTTCACTTGGCTTAAGGGTTGCAGGATAATAGCATCCGTTATTTTTAACTTCCTGATTTAATGCCAACCTTGAAGTTCCTTGATTTATCTTAATAAAGATTTTTTCTCCTTTAGCGTATCCTCTGTTTTTATGATACTTCATTTTATTGTGAGAACGAAACAGGACATTCCATGATTCAGCAATAGTAGCTTTGCCACAAAGTTTGTTCAGGGCATTCCGAACCATACTTCTCACCACTTTCTGGTTAGTATTTTCCGGCTTAAAGTACCAGTCTTTAGTTTCGAAATTACTTATACAATTCTCATTTGTAGCCTCAGGGTCCCAAATCCATACTACCCGTCCGGGATTTACTCCCAAAGCTTTACCTATAGGTTGGTTTGGTCCGTCATCAGGGCCGGTTACAGCCGAAGTACTTGCATATGAATTCTGGATACCATGCGTAAGGGATATAATCAGGCCGACAAGCGCAATTAGTAAAAATGAACCTGCTGCAAAATACCTGGCACGGAAAAGATTTTGCTTTGCCTTTCGAAGAGCAAGAGTAATCACTCCCAGAGAGAGAAGATAAACTACAAATCCCGACATAAATGGAGCTGCTACCTGCATGCATGGATAACCTGCACGCGAAGGTTTGGGTATAACCCTGATCAAAAACCAGATAGTCGAAATTATTCCCATCAGGAAAAATAACAATCCTGGAGGAAAATGATGGTCTTTCATCCAATCCCTGATTTTGCTTAATTTTCCTCTCAACTTAAAAATGTCAAACTTCTTTTCGTTAACCATGGTTTTAGTATGAAGAATAGTCCGGGGTTAGAAATAAAATGTTGCCTCAATCTCAGTGAGATAGTTCATTTTCATTTTAATAGAAAGATACTGCTGTTAAATCAACAGCAGTATCTCTTAAATATAAAACTCATAAAAGTTAACTCCAGAGTCTGTCATGTGAACGTTTCTGATCCCACTCAGGGGTAGGTTCAAAATAACCCTTGTCATTGGGGCTAAGATGTTTTTTTACTTCTTCCTCGTTCAGTTCAATTCCCAATCCCGATGCATCGAGAGGGACATTGGCAAACCCTTTGGTAATCATAGGCTGCGGTCCAACCATTTTTACAAGGTTTCCCCACCATGGAAGATCAACAGAGTGATGTTCCAATGCAAGAAAATTTTGAGTAGCAGCAGCACAATGTACGTTTGCCATAAATGAAACAGGTGTACCAGCCTGATGCATCGCCATCGCTACGCCATGTTCTTCCGCATAATCACCAATTCTCTTAGTCTCTAAAAGACCGCCGGAAGTAGCTAAATCCGGATGAACAATATCAACCGCGTGGATATCTATCAGGGGCTTAAAGTTTTTCAGCAGATAAATATCTTCTCCGGTAAGAAGAGGTGTCTCCAATGCATCAGACATTGTTTTCCATTGGTCTGTTAATTCCCATGAAACAATATCTTCCATCCAGGCCAACCTGTATTTCTCTAATGCCTGGCCTAAACGGATACCGTTGTTTAAATCAAAATGGCCAAAGTGATCCGTAGAAAGCGGAATTTCATACCCAACCAAATTACGTACATTTTCTACGATTTTGGCCAGTTCTTCCAGGCCCTTCTCCGTTATTTGTATCTGGGTGAAGGGATGTTTAGTATTTCCGTAAGACATATATTCTTTCAGGTCATACTGACCCTCTGCTCCATCCCAGAACTTATTGTTCACGAGGGTACCGGGTATATTTCTGAGTTCTCCGATAGATACATCCATTTTCAACCAGGTGTATCCCTGCTCCTCAGTACGGTACTTAATCAGCTTTATTTGATCTTCAGGAGAGGTAGCCTGAGGTGTATCCGCATATAATCTTACTTTATCACGATATCTTCCGCCAAGTAGCTGCCAGGCAGGAACACCATAAGCTTTACCACACAGATCCCATAGAGCCATTTCTACCCCACATACGCCGCCTGCCTGTCGTCCATGCCAGCCAAACTGCTTAATGATCTTAAATATCATTTCCACATTACATGGATTTAGTCCTAGAATACGGCTTTTTAACATAAGTGCATATCGTGGATCAGCGGCGTCTCTAACTTCTCCCAAACCATAAATCCCCTGGTTTGTATCTATACGAATAATGGCAGTACCTCCCATAACCGCAGTTAATGCAACCCGCATATCAGTAATCTTCAGATCAGATGGACTGGAAGAGCGTTGAACTTTTGAAGTGGTTTGTGCTATAGTATCTTCTATCGACAATTTCATCATACCGCCTAAAGCTATGCCACCAATAGCAGCTTTCTTAAGGAAATTACGACGATTATCAGTAGTTATAGGATTTGCAATTTCTGCTCTGACAGCTTCAGCTTCAGCCCTTTCCTGATTTCTGTTTTTATCTGCAATTTGCTGTAAAATACTTTTCATTATACAAGAATATTTAACGATGAAATTTAGTGCTATGTTATTCGTAATTCATTAATAGTTTCTTTCTTTCAGATAATTATCCAACTCTTCTTTCGACATAGGCAATTTACCGGGGTAATTTTTCAGCCAGATTAAGAAGTCTTTTTTAATCTCTTCAGACCATTCACTATCTATCTGGCCTGCTAGGTATTTCTTTTCCCTGAGACGCTGATGTCCGAATTCATCACGAAGTGCTGTAACTTCAGAAGTCAATACCAGATCTTCGACGAGATGAGCAGGGATGAAAATCACTCCATATTTTTTTGCAAGGACTACATCTCCGGGTAACACAATAGCTCGTCCTACACGAATTGGTGTATTAATGGCTGTGAGCATCATTTGTGAAATATATGAAGGATCAGCTCCTTTAATCCAACCATTAAAACCTTTGATCTCGGTAATTCCTTCCTGATCTCTGACAGCTCCATAAAATATCACACCTCTCTGACCTTTGGTATAAATCGAATTACCAAGGTTATCTCCGATTAATGTACCATCGGCTATTTTGCCATATCCATCAGCTACATAAACATCTCCGATTGTCAGGATATCTATTGGCCATGAATTAGTACCTCCCTGCTGTGCCCTGTTTTCTTTTTTACCCTGTTCTTTTACATATTTTTCAAGATCGGGTCTGAGAGGCATGTATTGTGCTGTTACCACACGCCCTGTCATAGCTTCTTCAGGGTGGATAATCGTCCAGTCTCCTTCGAACTGGTTCATATATCCTTTGTTACGTAATACTCCCCATGCCTCCTCAAGAGAAATATTTTTCAATCTAGCAAGTATGGCATCGGATACTTTCGGTCTTCCGTCAGCAAATCGCTCACCTTTCCATTCAGCGGTTAAGGCTTTGATATATTCAGGCGATGAACCTACATTCTGCGCATAGGTAAAAAGGCAGGCAAAAATAAATGCTGCAAGTAAAGTGATTTTCTTATTCATAATTTCAGATTTTTATTTATTGTAAATATATGTGTTTCATTTAATTTTTTTCTTCCAATTACCTGATATTATATACTGTTTTTAAACCGTCGTTTAGAAAAGTTGTCATTGTATGCTCAGTTCAAAGTAGTTTACCAGCGAATGAATCACTTTGATGTAAATTTATTGTAATTTATTGGCTGCCACCGACAGGGAAGCGATGTCTCCGATTTGTTCATCGAGTTCGGCCGGTACAATGCGGCATACTTTCCGGGCCAGCGGCAAGGACTCAAGCTTAACCGCCCTTTCAAGCGAAGGGATCAAAAGGTGGCTGGCACGGATATATATGCTACCGATGACAATACACTCAGGATTCAGAATATCGATCAGCACCGAAAGGCCTTTACCCAGGTAGGTTCCGCATGTTTCAAAAACCCCGATAGCTAATGGGTCCCCATCATTGGCCGCTTCTGCAACCAGCTGGGCTGTAATCGATTGCAATTCAGAAATCCCTTCACAATAAGAAACTTTCTCTCCCATCTGGAACTTTTCCATCGCTCTTAACCGGGCCATCTGGGCAATGCCGCTCCCGCTGCAAGAACCCTCAAATGAACCTGCCTTGCCGTAACCCACCGGTCCAAAGTTGTCCAAACGGATATGGCCCACTTCTCCGGCATTATCGTTGGTTCCTGAGTAGAGTTTTCCATCCAGTATCAACCCCGCTCCAAGACCGGTACCAAAGGTCAGGAAAATCATGTTTTGGGTCCCGCGGCCTGCCCCGAACTTCCACTCGGCCAGAGCACAGGCATTTGCATCGTTCTGGATGGCAGCAGGGATTGAAAACTGATTTTCAAAAAATTCCACTATGTAAACTTCATCCCAGCCCGGGAGGTTCGGAGGCGACATAACTACACCTCTTTTACTGTCAAGCGGGCCTCCGCAACTGATGCCAATGGAAGCGATGTCATTGGCTAACAGTTGATGTTTCTTTAATATCTCTGTTATTCCATTTTGCAATTTTGGGAGCATTCTATCCGGAGCGGCGTAATCAGAAGTGGCATATATCAATTTATCCAGTACATCTATATCGCCTCCCGTGCTTATTTGGCCCAGGATAACAGCGCATTTGGTTCCTCCGATATCTATTCCTACAACGTTCATGGTTTAATTTTTATATTCCTTGTAAATGAATTGACCCGGAAATCAGCGCCAGTGATGCTGGTGAGTTCATTGTCTCCCACCTTACAGTGGTCAAAGGTGATATCTTCGACTATATTGTCGGATGAATAACCGCTGATAATGAATGGTTTGCCAGGGTTTTCCCATTGGATATTCTTAAGATAGACACCCTTAATATGTCCAGGAGGATCAATTCCATACAAAGTTCCATCTGTTACAATGAATTCGAGATTTTTGAATTCAACATGTTCTTCCACCCGGATATCTTCGTATCGTATGTTCTGTACTAATGCGGGGCCATCACAAACTATGCTGAATCCTGAATGCCCTTTGGTCCTTCCGCCACCACGCGCATAAAGAATATCACAATTTTTTACAAGAACGTTCTCCACCGGGCCTCCATTCAACTCGAATCCTATGGTAACCCCGTCGCTGCATGCCCAGCCAACCATCACACAGTTGGTCACTAAAATCGAGTCTACCCTGAGGTTGATATCCCCTGACTTAATGGCGACACAATCATCACGGCAGCGCATAAAGCAATCGTCGATGGTGAAGTTAGTGCAGGAAACCGGATTGATACCGTCGACTGAGTATATGGCCTCGTAGCTAAACACTTTTACATTGCGATAGCTACTGTTATGGCAATCTGTCAGGGTATTGGTCCATCCTTCAGTATTGCGAATGAAGATACCGCTCACATTGAGGTTGGATGTGCCTGATATCTTCACGTTTCCCTGTAGGATTCCCCGGCCGGCGATTTTTACATTCTGAAGATTTTTGCCCCTTATGTCAGCGTACACTACAGCACCGCCTGCTATGTAAATTGTCTGGTTGCTCTTGAGGTTAATATGGCCGGGATTATGAGTGCCAGGACCGTAAAAGATAATCCCCGGATCATCCTGTTTTGGCGGGTTGACTTCGAGGGGATTGGCAAAAATGGCGAGATGAGGTAACCCGTTGATTTCGATGTAAAGTTTTTGTGGACCCGGGATCGTAAAGATGAGTTCTCTTCCATTTACTTTAGCAAGAATATTCCGACTCTTAGGACGGATTAAAAACGAATCGATATTTTCTGTTGTGGTTATTTTAAAAGTTACCTCTCCGGAACATGAGAAATTGGCCACATTAAGGTCCTCCATCTCTCTGCCACTATACAGGCTATAGTTAAATGAAGGCATAGTGCTGCCAATTCGCTCCACCCAAATAGGTTTATCATTGGCTTTCATAGTAAAATCAGGACTGGCCTTAAGTCCGGGAGGCGCAGGATAAACGACAATTATACCCGATACATTACGAATAAACGTAAAGAGCATAACTATAACAACGCATAGAAATGCACCATAACTTACTTTGGATTTCATAAGATTCCTCCTTTGGTTTTCAGAATATCCGAAATTAGAAAAATTGGAAATTATTATTACGGAAATAAAATTCCTTTTATATAATTAATGGACTCTGTATTTTCTTGTTTAATTTTATAAATATCTGATAAAATGTTCACATATTAATGACAATCAGAGATATATTTCTACACCCATATATTAGTAAAGCCCTTAAGGTATTAACGATAACACTGAAATCAAAGATTCTGTGACTATTTCTGTCTCAGAAAATCTTCCCTGACAGGATGAAAACTATCAATCAATCTGACATGATTGCTGATTGTCTGAATACAATGTGGAACACCTGATGGAACAGTAATTATATCCCCCATTACAAGATGGTATTCTTTCTTACCTTTATTGAAATACAATTCCCCTTCAGCGACATAGGTAATCTGTTCATGTAGATGGGAGTGAGGAGGATCGGGACTCTTCATAGGTCCATTTGTGAAATCACAAACAACAACCATCAGGTTATCGAGGTAGGCAATACTTCTTTCATGTCCCGGAGTAACTTTCTCATGGATGATGCGGTTTTGTTTGTCAAATATCATGGATTGAAGGTTTTAAATAATCTGGAAGAGATAATACATATTAATAATTATGGAGTAATTTAAGCAATCAAAATTAATTGAACACTTATGATGAGAATTAAACTATTAATTTTAAGAAGTTTTTGTGTTAAATGAAATATTGATTATTAACATTTATTGGATTTGAATCTTTTAAAGTACACCTGCTTATGAAAATTTATACATTGCTGAAAATCTCTTTTCTGACAATTTGTTTTTCCCTTTTAATCCTGAGGGCAAAAGCTGAAACTATCCACCAGTGGGAAGTCTATACAATTTCATTCAAATCTCGGAGTGCTTATTCCAATCCATATAAAGACATACCTGTAACAAGTGAAGGGGATCTTTTAAAAGTAACGTTTCAGGGAACTCAGGGTGATGCTTTAAAAAAGAAAATAACGGTTGTTGGTTTTTGGAGCGGCGGATCGGAATGGCGTGTAAATTTCACATCCCCTTTTACAGGCAGCTGGGATTATACAACCATCTCGACCGACAGAAGCCTGAATGGTAAAAAAGGAAGCTTTGATGTTGTTGCATGGAATAATACCGAGAAAAATATCAATCCGGCAAGGCACGGTTTTATAAAGGTAAAAAAGACCGGTGACAATACAGGTCATTACTTTGAATACTCTGATGGTCAGCCATTTCTTTGGATAGGAGATACCTGGTGGAATTGGACAAAACGAAGTATCCATCTCGATACCTTCAGGAATCTGGTGGATGACAGGGCAGGAAAAGGATTTAATGTCGGTCATCTGTTTGTACCGGGAAATGGCTGGGGAAGAGAGAGTTCTTTACTTGATGAAACTTACACCATCCTTGATACAGAGCACATGAACAAAGTAGAGGAAATGATAAGGTATGCTAATTCCAAAGGAATAACCGTCTGGATTCATGGATGGTGGACCAGGGAAAATATGAAATCTGATATAGGAGCGGAAAAGATCCAGCGCTGGTGGCGTTATCTGATTCACAGGTTTGGTGCATATAACGTGATCTGGGTTATTGCGGGTGAATATAATATGTATAACTATGGTGGATTCAGCCTTGATTTCTGGAAAGATCTGGGCAAATTAATCAAACTGGAAGATCCATATAAGAGGATAGTAAGTCTCCATACTACTCCGCCTTTCTGGGATGGTGGCGCTGAAGCCCCACAGTGGTCGACAGGCAGTGTTTTGCATCAGGAACCGTGGCTCGATTATAATCAAAGCCAGGTAGGTCATGGCAAATATGCAAATGAGATGATTCCATCAGTGGTATCAGAAGATTACAACCATATCCCATCAAAACCAATTGTTGTAACTGAACCATGGTATGAATTTATTGAAGGAAATTCAGGTGGATTGGATATCAGGTTTGCAGCCTGGTCGGCGATACTCTCAGGTGCCGCCGGGCATACCTATGGTGGAGGGCATGTCTG
Organism: Bacteroidia bacterium; assembly: GCA_041480425.1. Lineage (GTDB taxonomy): Bacteria > Bacteroidota > Bacteroidia > Bacteroidales > VadinHA17 > LD21. Next base: position 16,523 of record JBGOZX010000047.1, on the reverse strand, counting down.
GCTGGCAAGTGTTCCTGAATCTCCCGGAGGTGCCGGACCCTGGCCTCTGGAAACAGGATTTGACAGGACCACTTATGATTATGAAGGTGCGGTATCAATGATGCATCTGGCATCCTTTTTTAAAGAAATTGAGTGGTGGAAGATGGCGCCACATCCGGAATTAATACTGGAATATCCACAGCCATTTTGTCTTGCAAAACCGGGTGAAGAATATGTGTTGTATCTCAGATACGGAGGGACAGTTAAGCTTAAAATGGATAGTTCTGCTTCAGCAAATACGTATACCTTTTATTGGTACAATCCTGCAAATGGTAAGAAATATGACTCAAAACCTATTCAGGGTACTAAACTATTGGAATTCAGTTGCCCTGAATCATACCCCGGAGTTCTGGATTATAAAGACTGGGTACTTCACCTCCGTAAAGAGTAAAACAATAATCGGAGTTTTCTTTCAGAAATCTATCATTGCTTTCATTACTCCATCATTATATTCAGCTACCAGATCGAATGCCTCCTTTGTTCGCGAGAAGGGGAACCGGTGTGTAATCATATTATCAATGCTTATTCTACCAGTCTTCATCATATCAAGTGCCGGTTGAACGCAATCTACCTGTCTGCGAACGAATTGCAGAGAAATCTCCTTGCGTCTTGTCTTTTCAACGCTCATCGACCACCTGTCGAATTCAGGTATTCCTACCACCAGCAGTTTACCCCCTGGTTTCAGAACCTCAATTGCCTGATCCATAGCCTCTTGTTGGCCGCAACATTCAAATACAACATCCAATCCCAATGGAGCTTTTGTCCTGACCGTTTCTATAATATTCTCCTTTAAAGGATTTATGACTGTTGCCGCACCTTCCTTTCTGGCGATCCCAAGTCGTTCATCAATTTTATCTGAGACAAAAATAGTCTTTGCTCCACCAGCTTTTGCTGCGAGAAGGACGCTCATTCCGATAGGTCCGAATCCCAGAATACCAGCATTAGCTTCTTTTATATCAATCGACTTTTTAACAGAGTAAACACCAATTGCAAGCGGTTCGGAGACGGAGCCATGATCAGGCGTCAGATTTCCGCCAAGAAGAAAACAACTCTCTGCTGGCATAACAATATATTCCATAAGGCATCCTTCTGCTTGTCCGGGGCAGCCAAGGAACCGGAGTTTCCGACAGGTGTGATGTCTCCCTGCAAGGCACTGATCACATTCCCAGCATGGCATTGCGGGCTCAATTGCTATGGTATCTCCTGGTTTAACTGTTTTAACTGCCTTCCCGACTTCCACTACTACTCCTGCGCCTTCATGTCCTAAAGCAAAGGGATATTTTACCTCCTGGGAACCAATTTTACCCTGAGTATAATAGTGAATATCTGATCCGCAGATCCCCAGGACGCTCATTTTTATTTTTACATCATTTGGTTTAACAAGAACGGGTTCGGGAGTTTCTCTCATCTCCATCTGCCTGATCCCTGTCAGCATCATAGCTTTCATAAGTAATAATCTTAATTATTTTAATAAAGCAAATATAATGATATCTTAGAGTATAATTCTTTGTGCTACTTTGTGATGTACTGGAGTGCACAAAGGACCACAAAGCAAACGAATAATTATAATTATGAGAAAAATATACGGAATTGGAGAGACAGTTTTTGATATTATTTTCAAGATTGATCAACCGCAGGCTGCTAAACCTGGAGGGGCAATGCTGAATAGTTCTGTTTCTCTGGGACGCATTGGGTTACCCGTATCTTTCATCAGCGAATATGGCACAGATGATGTCGGGAAAATAATCGACAAATTTCTAAATGAGAACGGTGTCGCAACAACCTATGTGGATCATTTTAAGGATGGCAAAACAAAACTGGCGTTAGCTTTTCTTAATGAAAGAAATGATGCCAGCTACAATTTTTACCAGAATTATCCTGAAAAGAGGTTGGAAATTGATTTTCCCGTGATTCAAAAAGATGATATAATCATTTGTGGTTCTATTTATTCTATTACCGGGGAGATCAGGAATAAATTCAGGGATTTTACAGGCATGGCAACAAAGAACGGTGCTATTGTAATCTATGATCCAAATTTCAGACCAACGCATTCTTCAGATGTTGAAAAACTTAAACCGTTGATTATCGAGAACATGCAAACGGCAGCTCTTATCAGGGGATCAGATGAAGATTTTAAGAACATCTTCGGAACAGGTACTCCCGATGAAGCCTGGAATGTTGTCAGGAAATATTGTAATTGTCTGGTCTATACTACCAATTCGGAAGGAGTTTATGTCAGAACAATAAGTTTCTCAGGAAGATTCCCGGTAAAGGAAATTAAACCGGTAAGCACAATTGGTGCGGGGGATAATTTCAATGCCGGGATGATAGCATCACTATATCAGAATCAAATAACAAGAGCTCAGCTTGATAAAATGGGTGAAGAAAGATGGTCAAGGGTTATCTCGCTCGGTGTTGATTTTGCCACTGATGTATGCTTATCATATGACAATTATATATCCCTTGAATTTGCAAAAGAGATCAGATTGGTTTAGCATGGGTAAGCAGGTATTTCTCTGCTTCAAGCGACCAGATAAAATCGTTTTTTGCCACAATTTCATGAAGACCTGCATAAAATGGATCTTTTTTGCCCAATTCGCTAAGTTTATACAGGGAGATCAATGGCAGTGAAATGTTGGTATAAATTAGTTTTTTCCCTCCTGTTATTTGCGGAAGATTAATAGTTGTTTCAACTACTGCATCCAGCCCTCCGATATGTGTAATCATTATAGCCGGGTTGATCATTCCTTCTCCCATAAGCTTTAACGATTCGCGCATATCATCGGTGTTTCCCCCCGATGTACCTACAATATGCGTAAACGCATAATGAACATTGTAAAAATTAAATTCAGCTTTAAATTCGGGATTTGTAGGTCCGGCAAAAAAATTAAGGCAACCGTCAAATCCAAGGATGGCATCGCCCTGCTCAACCACCGGTTTTACAGGTGCAAATATAAAAACATCATCAAATCCCTTTCCTCCAGTCAGATCAAGTAAATGTTTCACGTGATTATTGTTAATGCCGGTATTAACATAAATCAACTTAATTCCCTCTTTTTCAGCATGTTCAGGGGGAAATAAACAAGCTGCCCTCGAAAGCCGGTTTTCATCTATATCTGTTACTACGAGTAATCCCGGTTTCCTATCCTGATGAATGGCATAATCAATTGCTCCCAGTCCCATTGGACCTACTCCGGCGAGTATTGCCATGTTTCCGCCTTTTTTAATGCCCATTTGGTGATTATAGGTGCCAGGAGGTATATGATAACTGGCGTGAAATGCTCCGACTATGCACGACATGGGCTCTGAAAGAGAGGCAGGGAAAAAAGCCTCTCCCTCATATTCCAGAAGACAATCAGCTTCCATCACGATATTTGGTATAATTATATGTGTTGCATCTCCGCCGATAAAACGGTAAGAATAGCCGGGTGCATCAAGGGTTCCCATATGATTCATTGCCGGTTGTATCGAAAATTTTTGTCCTGCCCTGAACTTATGCTGCCATTTTTTCCCAACCTCAAGGATTACCCCGGCAAATTCATGACCAAGGATTGTTGGATTGATATGTACGTCGTTTGGAACGCGCTTATGTTCAGCCCCCTGCAAAGCAGCCTTATGCGACGACATACAGATGCTATCGGAAATTACCTGAGCGAGTATCTCATCGTCTTTTAATTCAGGAAGGTCAAATTCCTCAAGACGAAGATCTTTCTTCCCGTATATTCTAACTGCTTTTGTTTTCATATTTTTATAGTTTTTTTCTAACCACGAAGCGTTCGGAGGCTCACTGTTTCTCAACTTCAACCTGTTGCCTGCTGCCCGTTGCCTACCCCAGCATCACCTGCCCTCCGGTAACCGGAACAGCCTGCCCGGTTTCGTATTCCTGATCAATAATATATAACAGTGCTTTCATGACATCCTCCAACCTGCATCCACGCTTCATCGGAACCTGGTCCTCATAGAATTTCCTGACATCATCGATAGTCCTTGCACCAGGCACTTTACCTGTTTTAAGATACTGGACAAACAGACCGTTATGAGGATCTGACCAAAGAGGCCCTTCATAGAAATTCCCCGGACAAATGGAATTTACCTTTATCCTGAATGGAGCAAGCTCCATAGCAAATGATTGTGTGAGACCAATTCCCCCAAATTTAGCACCGGAATATGCAAAATTCCGGTTGCTGCCCCGAAGTCCTGATTTTGAATTGATCTGTACAATATCAGTAAAGAATTCGGGTTTCTCCTGGTATTGCAGTTTCATAACTTCCGATGCATACTTTGTACATAGGAAATAACCATTATAATTAACGTTTGTTGTCATCGTGAATACATCTGGCTCTATCTCATCAAGGCCTCCTGCTCTTAAAACACCTGCATTACTTATCATGATGTCCAATCCGCCAAATTCGCTCACAGTTATTTCAATAAGGTTCTTTACCGAGGCGGGATCAGAAACATCTGTTTTAGCAAATATGGCCTTGTTTGATGACTTTTTTGACATCAATTTGGAAACAAAGGCCTGACCTGTCTCCTCGTTCAGGTCGGCGACCACAACATTAACATTCATGGAATATAGGGATTCAGCTATTCCTGCACCAAACCCCTGGGCACTACCTGTAATGATTGCAATCCTGTTGTTTAATTTATTATCAGTTTTGTCTGACTGTGAGATTTTTCTCCTGTAGTTTTCAACCTCCCACTGGTCGATGAATGCAACCTGATCAGGAGTCAGAGATTTAGTTCCTCCGCATAGAGCGGAATAGTGGCTAATTTTAATAAGATCCTCATATACATCAAGTACTGATTCAGCTGACGCAACAGTGTCTTCAACAGCAAATACTCCCATGTTTTTAATTATGATAATCTTTGGTAAATAGCCATATTCATTCAGGAAACGTGGTAATTGCTGTTTAAAAGAGTCAAGTATTTTATCTGCTGTTGTGGATTGTTCAATGAATAAATATCTTGTTTTACAATAGACTATTATGTCGGGGGTAAGTGGCAATGATATCTTGTGAAATTCCTGTTGGTTTTGGTAGTATTTGGAAATGAAAGTATTATGTCGGTATTTGATGATTTTGGGCTTATCGCCTGAAAGAAGCATTCGGATACCTGGAAGTATTTTATTTAATAAATTATTGTAGGGGAGAGGGTTTATTTCTGAAATTGGTGGGATGTGGGTTTCAATTCTTGTAATAATATCGCTATATAGTTTCATGATCTCTTCAGTTGAATTGGCACTTACAAATGATCCATGATTTTCCAGTAATATTATCTGGGGATCCTGTAAATATTTCTCACGGTAAAGCAATATATCCGCTTCCAGTTTTTTAAACAGTGTATATCCCGGGTCGGTATATAGAACGAATAATGCTTTTTCTCCAAACAACTGGAGTGTCAGATTTTTTGCATTCCTGCTGCAGAGTATTCCATTAATGAGGGTAGGATGGAGGTGTACAACAAACTTATATTGTATAATCTCATGCAATGAGGTCTCAACTGATGGTCTTTTATTATTACCTGGTTCAAGGATACTGTTAAACAGGTCGTCCTTAACCTGTTCCTCCCTCGTAACCGGATCATCAGAATATTCCCTTCGTGAAATTATATGTAGCTTTTCCCTGTTTAAAGCTACCATTCCATCCTCATTGAGATCAGCAAGAGGGTATCCGCTTGCCTTGATCCAAATAGTCTGCTCATCCTTGAATGATGTGTTTCCGCCTCCGGCAATAACATATTCCTTATTGCTACCATAGTACTTCGATATCTCAATCAGTTCATTAATTTCCGTCTTCATGTTGACGCATGTTTAAGTAGTATTCAATAACAAATTGTCCAAGGTTTATCAATTCTCTCCTTTGTTTTCTGCTATGGGATCCATCGGGTAAAACATACCCTTGTCTGCCATCAGCTCTCAGATACTGGTGTGCGGCTATAACGCATACGCCTTCCCAGGCAATTTCTTTTAATGACTCGTCAAGGGGTTTAAAACCTCTTGCAGTTACTGTCAGGGGTATCATCTCCGGTGTGTTATGCTCTGTACCAAAGGTTATTATAAATCCTTTTCTATGAAAAAATTCGACAAAACTTTTCAGAATTGTAAAATCGTTTCTCCCGGGTATGAGTTCGATACATTCAATGCCCAGACGTGTAAGTGAGGTATATAGTTTTTCAGGGTCTGTTTCGAATTCGGTGCATTTACCTGAAGGGTCATCCAGTAATACCGGATAACATGGTATTCCACCGGCTTTAATAATAATCTTTATGATCTTTTTAAGCTCGAGGAAAGAATTTTCATCCTCTTCAACAAAAGCGGCTCCACCGCTCTTCAGAAGATTTGACCTTATCTCGTTTTCAAGTGCAGATGTGTCTGACAGTCCGGTTTTAGATTTCCTGCCGCCATACAGTGACTCAAGAAAATGCAGCTGGTCTTCAGGTGCTGGAAAATTTTCGACGGCAATGATTCTTAACGCTTTCGCAATATGACGCTCACGGACCATATCATGTGCATATTTTTTTTTAATTGTTTCGTATGAAAGTTTAAGAGAAGGATTTTCCGGTTCAATCAACTTGTTGAGTTTGGAGATCATCGCTTTTATCTGAAGCTGGCTCTCCTTAATAACACTTTTAAGCTGCCTTCGTTGCATCCAGCCTGAATGAAACGGATAATCGAGGCCTTTGCCACTGAAATATATCCTGCCAGGATTATTCGGATCATTTATCCTGATACCCTTCTGTTGTTCATCTTTCAGTAATCCTATAAACTCGATATTGAAAAGCGGAAATATTTTATTTTGAACACATCCCTTACAAAATGCGTCATATCCATCCGTTACATAGAAATCATTGATACCCAGGAGGGCTATATTTTCGTTTTTTGCCATTGTAAAAACTGTTTCCAGATCAGAAAAAGCGCTGAATGAATATGGCGTATGAATATGACCGTTTGCTTCACGATAATCCGGAAAAGAGATTCCCTGCATCTCTTTTTTCAGTTTTTCATAGGAGGGAAAAGCAGAAAGAAAATTCTTCATTACTCCTTCGTCTGATTTTCCAAGTGTCCTGTATTCCATAATATTAAATCAAAAATGTTACCAGTTCAATACCTCCCCGGGAACCTTCAGCAATGACTCACAGATCCAGTCTGCTTCATGAAGGGCAGAAGCATCAAACGATGAAGTCACTGCAAGACATCTGCATCCTGCTGATTTACCAGCTCTTATACCGCTCACAGCATCTTCCACTACAAGACATTCCTGAGGTTCTAAACCGATGCTTTCAGCTGCTTTGATGTAAATATCGGGAAAGGGTTTTTTATTTTCAACATCAAGTCCCGTAATGATTGAATGAAATGAATCCCGCGAAAGTCCGATTTCCCTTAGATTTACCTCCATTTTGACCCTGTCGGCACTGGTTGCAAGAGCCAGCCTTAGGGTTTTTTTACGACACTCAGAGATAAACTCATGAGCGCCCGGAAGAGGTAATAATTTGTCGCGAACTATAATTTCATATATTTCGTAGGTTCTTGCTTTGACCTGTTCAATATCAACTTTTATGCTATAAATCTCTGCCACTCCGCCAATGTACCTGTTTTCACCCATTCCTACGAATGGATAAAAGTCCTCAGGCAGCACCTTTACTCCGAGTTCGTCGAACATCATAATTGCTGCCTTGCAGATAAAAGGTTCAGAATCAACAAGAACGCCATCCATATCGAAGAGTACTCCTTTTATCATCGGAACAGTTTTTCTATTTCGAGGATTCTGGATTTACTGAGTGGACTTTTCTTCTTTGTTGTTTCGACTATAAGAGTCATTCTGGCAGCATTTTCAAGAACTTCAAGCTTATCGAATGCCTGAAGAAGACTTGAACCGGCTGTAAGGATTCCATGGTTTTCAAGAAGCAGGATATCTGACTTCAAAATACTCCTGGTTACAAGTGATGCCAATTCTTTTGTTCCCATAAGAGCATAAGGAACAAAAAGTGGATCGCCACAGATAGCTCTTGCTTCGGCTGTAAGATTAGTGTTAATTGTACACTTCATAGCCGTAAAAGCTGATGCAAAAACCGGGTGAGCGTGGACAATAGCGGAAATATCCTTCTTCTTTTTATATATAGAAAGGTGCATAGCATGTTCTATTGAAGGTTTGAGATCTGATGTCAGGTTTTCGCCGAGAATCGTCATCAAGCCAACCTCCTTCCATTTCATACTCCCTTTATCTGTTGCTGAAGGAGTTATAGCTATTTTATCATCAGATATACGCAGGCTTATATTTCCTCCTGAAGTTGTAGTAAGACCCTGCCTGTAAAGTCGCCTCATAAAACGAGCTACCTCTTTACGTTCTTTCTTATAATTCTTTTCCTTCTTCATAAAATAATTACTGCACAAGGTCAATCACACCATTAAGGACGTAATGGGGACGATAAGGGAATCTATCTATTTCATTACGTTGGGTAATACCGCTTAGAACCAGTAGTGTGTCTATTTCCGATTCCAGTCCACACCTGACATCTGTATCCATCCGGTCGCCAATTACAATCGAATCCTCTCTTTTAACTCCAAGCCTTTTAAGAGCAATACGCATCATAAGCGGGTTGGGCTTGCCTACATAATAGGCTTTTTTCCCTGTTACTATTTCTATTGGTGAAATAAGAGCCTTTGTCGAGGGAGTTATTCCGGTTTCAACAGGTCCGCTGACATCAGGATTGGTTCCGATAAGCTTTGCTCCTTTAAGGACAAGATTAATAGCCAGTTCAACTTTTTCAAAATTATAACTGTGAGTGTCCCCGACAACTACATAGTCGGGACTGACATTATTGACAGTGTAACCAACACTGTATAAGGCATGTATAAGACCTGCGTCACCGATGATATAGGCACTCCCATCAGGTTTCTGGTTCGAAAGAAAACTTGCGGTGGCTAGAGCACTTGTATAAAAATGATCTTCACCTACGTTAATACCAAGCCTTTTCAGTTTTTCATGGAGTTCTTTCGGTGTCCGTTCACTTGAATTGGTCAGGAAGAGGTATTTTTTACCGGATTCTTCAAGCCAGGCCAGAAAATCAGTTACCCCGGGAAGAAGCTTATTACCATGATATATTACTCCATCCATATCGATAATAAAACCTGATTTTGATTTTATATTCTCAATTATATTATCCATTTTCTTTTATTGTATTGTAAAGATATCAAAAAGATAACTTTTTGACTTAAATAAGTATCTGGTGATAAATCGTTTTTTTACCGTTTTTATCAGTTTGTTATTCAAATTGTTGATATCCAATGTTTTTCAAATATCTTTTTTTCACCCTAGCCTTTTTCACCCCCAATCCCGCAAGGCGGGACTTGAAAACCATCTTTAATTTAAGCCCCCCTTCTTCGCTTTCCATCGGCCGCCATAGGCTTGTCGCCTACGCTCCAAAGCTTCAGCGACGGAGCGCCGACGGCACTGCGCGAAGCTTCAGCGAAGCAAAGCAGGGGGGATGGGGGGTAAATAAAGTACTATACTCCTTTCTTATTCAATAAAATTGATTTTTCAAAAGAGAAGTCATTTTTAGTTTGATGTCCCTTAAGTGGAATTATCTTTTCATGAATTGCATCAAGGATCCAATCGGGTTGCGGGAAGAAGAACTCCTCCATTTCATAGGCCGGAATGATCCAGTTACGTGAACCGACCACTACCGGAGGAGCATCAAGATCATCGAATGCCAGCTCAGTTATTGTCTGAGCGATCTCTTTCAGGAATGAACCACGGGATGATGCATCACTTGCAAGAACAATTCTTCCTGTTTTCTTAACAGATTGAATAACAGGTTCGTAATTAAACGGCACCAGAGTCCTTGCATCAATGACCTCTGCGCTTAATCCGTAACTTTGCTGGAGTGTATCAGCAACTTTCATTACAGGATATAGTGTCGCACCAATTGAAAGTATTGTAATATCCTCACCTGATCTTTTTATATCCGGTTCTCCAATCGGTATTTCATAGTAACCTTCCGGAACACCTGAGGTATGAAACATTTCGCCAATGTCATAGATCCTCTGGCTTTCGAAGAAAATAACAGGATCAGTGCCCTGTAAGGCGCTGTTCATCAATCCTTTGGCATCATAAGGTGTTGCAGGAAATAGAACCTTCAATCCTGGAATATGTGCTACCAGTGATGACCAGTCCTGGGAATGTTGCGCTCCATATTTCGATCCTACTGAAACCCTCACAACGACAGGCATTTTTATAATATTTCCGCTCATTGCCTGCCATTTGGGCAATTGATTAAAAACCTCATCACCAGAACGTCCAAGAAAATCACAATACATAATTTCTGCAATTACTCGTCCACCGCACATACCATACCCGATTGCGGTGCCGACGATAGCGCCCTCAGATATCGGAGAATTAAATAACCTGTGGTAAGGAAGAGCTTCGGTAAGTCCACGATATACTGCAAATGCGCCGCCCCAATCGCGATTCTCTTCACCCCATGCAGCAAGGGTCGGATCTTTATAAAAGCGGTCGATTACTGCCTCAAAGATCCCGTCACGCAGCTGGTAGAGTTTTGTCTTGGAAACCGGTTTTCCTTCTTTATCTTTATGAAACCTTTCTTTGTTTTTCAATGATTTGACACGGGGATTCTCTTCAAGGGGAATAAGCACATCAGGTGTCCCTTCTTCCATACGGTCGAGTGATCCGTTTGAGAACATCATTTTTCCAATTCCGTCAGGATCTTTAAGGAGATCAATATGTGGCGATACTTCTTCATTTATGCTTAGTTTAAGAATCTGGGTTAATAGCTCAATTGCTTCACTTCTGGTTTCAATAAGGAAATCTGCTTTCACAATGCCTGCATTTACCAGGGTATTTCCATAAGTAATTATTGAATCTTCTTTTTGCCAGGCTTCAATCTCTTCTTTTGACCTGTATGATGATGCATCGGAAGGAGAGTGGCCACTTATTCTGTAAGTGAGTGTATCTAGTAATACTGGTCCTTTCTTCTCCCTGAGGATCTGTTTTTTACGTCGGAAAGCATCGATAACGGCAAGAGGATTATATCCATCAACTCTCTCAGCATGCATCATTTCGGGATTAACGCCGGCACCGATTCGTGCAAGAATTCCGTAACCCATTGTTTCACCCATGGTCTGACCGCCCATACCATACAGATTGTTCATAAAGTTGAAGATCAGGGGTAAGCCGCCTTTATACTCACCTTCCCACAAAGTTCTGTACTGGTCCATCGTAGCAAATGATATACCCTCCCAGACAGGTCCGCAACCCATCGAGGCATCACCAATATTGCAAACCACTATCCCGGGCTTTCTGTTTATCTTTTTGTACAGCGCTGCACCAACTGAAATATCTCCTGAGCCACCTACGATTGCATTGTTAGGATAGATTCCGAATGGTGTGAAAAAGGCATGCATTGAGCCTCCCAGCCCTTTATTGAATCCGTTTTCACGTGCAAAGATCTCAGCTAAAGCGCCATACAACAGAAAATGTTTTGCCAGATCCTTAATACTTCCATGGAATCCCTTTTCAACTACTTTTAAAGCAGAACCTCCAAAGTAGTTGGCCATTATTGAATATAAAGTGTCTTCATCAATCCTGTGGATTGCTGATAAACCCTTGGCAAGGATTTCCCCATGACTACGGTGAGAACCGAAAATGTAATCCTCAACGTCAAGGTGGTATGCCATTCCCACTGCTGAAGCTTCCTGTCCGATCGAGAGGTGAGCAGGCCCCGGGTGGTTATAAGCTATCCCTTTGTACTCATTGGTAGTTTTGATCAGGTTCAGCATGGTCTCAAATTCCCTGATAATAACCATGTCGTGGTAAATTCTTATGAAATCTTCAGTACTGTAGTTATTCTTTTCCTCTTCGATTGTCTTTTTGTACTGGTTTACGGGAATTTTATCGAACTCAATAAATTGCGGTTTACGGACAACTTTCGGATCAATGTTCTGACTCTTTGGCATATAATGGTTTTTTTTAATCTGTTGTTTTATATTATTTGTTGTTGTAGAGACAGGTCTGAGACTTGTCTCTACATTTATTTTTTAATAACGGAATGCCTCGATTTGTTCCTTAATCTCCCTCAGAAACATCGTAGCAGGCCCTCCGTCGATAGCCTGGTGATCGTAAGTGAGTGATAATCCAATATATGGGACGAATCCGAATATGTTATTTCCCATATCGGCAGGTCGGTTTATTATTGTACAAACACCCAGAATTGCTACCTGTGGCAGGTTTATGACCGGTGTAAAAATCTCTACTCCATAGCTCCCCAGATTAGAAACTGTAAAGGATGCTGATGTGCTCTGAATAAGCTCGGGATTGATATTCCCTTTCTTGCATGCTTCTGCAACTGATTTTAACTCCTGCGATAGTTTTATCAGATCCATTTCATCGGCATTTTTAACTGCAGGTACCATAAGTCCGCGAGGAGTATCAACAGCAACACCAAGATGAACCTTATTGAAGGTATTTATTTTGTCTCCCAGAAAATGGCTGTTTGCTTCCGGAAATTTCTTAAGAGCTTTTACCACGCACCAGCATATCATATCATTAAGCGTGATATCCTGTTTTTCTGTTCCTTTGGAAAGTCCCTCCTTGATTTTTCGTCTTGCCTCCAGCAGATAACGGACATCTGCACTCATATGATGAGTAAGCTGGGCTGAGTTCTGAAGCGAGGCATGCATAGCCCTGGCAATTAATTTACGCACATTAGTCAGAGGCTGTTCGGTGTATTCAGAAGCTGTTTTAGGTGTGACCATTGTTTGAGCCATATTACCGGAAAGAACCTTTTCAATATCACTGAAAACTATTCTTCCATTTGGACCTGATCCGGATATGTTATTGTATATCAGCCCTTTTTCATTGGCAAGGCGTTTTGCTCTCGGTGATATCCTGATCACGGAATAATCAGAACCCTCGCCGGCAAGTTTAGCTAGGATTTCAGAGGAAGAAGGCTGATCGGCTTTAAGCTCAGTTATGGATGCAGCTTTTCCTGCGAGAGGAACGTTACCTGCGTAAAATGATTCTATCGACTCGCCAGGATTCCCTATCACTGCTACATTGACCAGGACAGGAACCTCGGCACCGTCGTTATAAAATATTTCTAAAAGTGTACCATCTGCAGGAGATTCCAAATCAAATGCAGCTTTGTCGGTTTCATACGAAAGAAGTATATCACCTGTTTTCACAACTTCACCTTTTTGTTTGAACCACTGTGTTACTATACAGGTCTCAACCGACTGCCCCTGCTTTGGCATTATTACGGGAATGGCCATTTTCTGTCGTTTTAAATTATCGGGATTAATAGTTAATAGTTAATAGTTAATAGTTCTTAGTTAGTTACCCGTAAGAATTCCCCTCCCTGGCGAGCCTGCCCCGATTTATCGGGGGGCCAGGGGTGGGTTAAAATAGAGTTATTAGATATTTGCTATTTGGTGTATTAGTACTTTTCTCATAAATGATCTCCAGATGACTTGTTATAATAAGTAGAATAAATAATAAAATAATTGTATATGATGTTACTATAAATCAGTAGTTACAAAAATAATTTATTTAACTTGTACTTACAAGTAAAAAATAATATATTTACAAAAAATTGTCAATCCGATCATGGTTCAGCATAAAACTATTCCACAGTACAGAAGGCTTTATGAGACTCTTCGTAAGCATATAATTGATGGTGTTTACAAGGAGGGGGATCTTTTGCCTTCGGAAAATGAGTTATGTAAATTGCATGGAATGACAAGGCCGACTGTAAGGCAATCGCTTAGCACACTTGCAAATGATGGATATATCAGGAAGCACCAGGGGAAAGGCAGCATTGTTTATCATCTTCCAAGGGAGATTGGGATACTTTCCGTATCAGGAACAACATCAGCGGTAGGGGACAGGAACCTGAAAACAAGAATTATCATTAAACCGGGACTGATACCCTGGGCTGACGATTTTATGTTTCCGCTTTCTGAACTGGAAAAGGAATCGGGATGTATGTACATGGAAAGGTTAAGGTTGCTTGATGATGTTCCTATCTTTTATGATATCACCTACATAGCTAATATCAATCTACCCAGAATAACATCGCGGCAATTTGAGAACAAATCTCTTTTTCAGATTCTCAGGGAGCATTACCGTATTGAAATCAGGGGCGGAGAACAGAGGATTAAGGCTATACCGGCTTCCCCCAAGTTAAGCCGGTTTTTAAAACTTGAAAAAGGTCAGTCAGTTCTCCATCTGGAAAGAAAACTGGAGACAAATGTAAATGGTCTGTTTCTTTATTCATCTATTTTCTGCAATACTGAGAAATATTCTATCTTCGGGAGATTCTGAAAAATTATGATATAGTTCATTTGCGAATGAAAAAAGTCTAAATTTATGCTTCTTAAATTTATCAGCCTTTGGTAATACTCTTATGATAAGTAATTTAGTTATTTTAAGCTAACCTGAAAATAAAAAAGAAAACTTATGAAAGATCAAAAAAATGTATGGTCAAGGCGCCGGTTCCTTGGTTCAGCTGCTTTCGGAATGGCCGGTATGGTAGTCATTCCCCGTCTGGCAACCTCCTGTAAAAGTAATCCTGACACAGACATTAAACTTGGATTTATTGGTATGGGTCGTCAGTCTATGTTCCTCCTGGATGGTTTTATCCAGATACCCGGGGTGAAGGTACTGGCAGGATGCGATGTTTACGGAATTAAACGTAAGCGTTTTGAAAAGAGGGTGAACGACTTTTATGCTAAAGCAGGTAAAGAAGTTAAGATTACTACATATGAAAAGTACCAGGATCTGTTAGCAATAAAAGACATTGATGTTGTGGTAATTGCAGTTCCTGACCATTCCCATGCCATGATAGCTATTGCTGCCTGCAAGGCAGGTAAAGACGTTTATCTTGAAAAGCCGATGACCTTTACAATTAAAGAGGGACAGGAATTGAAAAAAGCCGTTCGCGAAAACAACAGGATCCTGGCAATTGGCAGTCAGCAGCGTTCCGATCCCAATTTCCAGCATGCAGTAAAACTGGTACAGACAGGTGCACTGGGTAAAATAACTCTTGTTAATGCTTATGTCGGAGCTCCTCCAAAACCTTATGATCTTCCCGAGGAACCTTTGCCGGCCGATCTGAACTGGGATCTGTGGCTAGGACCACTTCCTGCAACAATTTATTTTAATAACCAGTTAGATCCTCCAATAACACTTGATCCGGAAGAGAATGAAAAAATCTGGGGTGCCTGGCGCTGGTACAAAGAGATGGGTGGCGGTTTTACAACCGACTGGGGTGCCCATATGTTCGATATTGCACAATGGGGTCTTGGTATGGATAAAAATGGTCCTGTTGAAATATCTCCGATTGGTGACGGTACTGAGTATATGACATTTAAATATGCTAATGGTGTTGTGATGACCTCAGAACCATTTGATGAGAAAAAAACCAAAGGTGTAAAATTCTGGGGAGAAAATGGATGGATTGAGGTCGCCCGCGGGTATTTCAATGCTTCTGATCCAAAATTCAATCCTCCCGAAACTGCTGCAGCCGAAGGGCCATATGAAACAAAGATACCTCACCAGGTAAACTTTATCGAATCGGTCAAATCAAGAAAAGATCCGGTTGTTCCTGTTGAGATCGGCCATAGCAGTTGTACTGTCTGCACACTTGGAAATATTGCCTGTGACCTGAAAAGAACCATTAAATGGAATCCGGAAACGGAAACGTTTGTTGATGATACAGATGGCGCTGCAACAGAACATTTGTATTATGAGTATCGCAGTCCCTGGAAACTTATTTAATTATTTCACCCTTTTATACACCTGAAGTTGATCAAAAGACTCCTGAAATAGCCCACCTATAGGGGGGATGGGGGGTAAAAAAAAGAGGCTGTACAATGTTACAGCCTCTTCTGGTATTAATTTGAGTAAAATTAATCTACTCTTTTTACCTTGATGGCAACCGGGCCTTTTTCTCTCATCTCGATCTCAAACTCAACAGTCTGGCCTGCCTCAAGTTCGGTATGGGAAACCTCTAAACCTGAACGGTGGATAAAGACATCCTTTTGGTCTTCAGTCTGAAGGAATCCATAACCCTTTACTCTGTCATACCATTTAACAGTGCCTTTCATAGTTTTTGATTTTTTGTTTCCTACCTGTAATTATCCCTTCTGTTTCCACCACCGCCTCTGCGGTCACTATCTCCGCCTCTGAAATTACTTTTTCTGTCGGTTCTTTCAATCGATTCGTTAACAATAATGTTTCTTCCGCTAACTTCAGCTCCATTAAGTTCCTCGATAGCTTTTTTTGCTTCAGCTTCGTTAGGCATCTCAACGAAACCAAATCCTTTACTTTTCCCAGAGTATTTGTCAATAATGATTTTTGCGGATGTTACTTCGCCATACTCTTCAAAGATTTCTTTTAATTCTGCTTCATTCATTTTAAAATGAAGACTTCCTACGTAAATGTTCATAATTCAATAATTAATGTATT
>JBGOZX010000046.1:0-28309 GCA_041480425.1 Bacteroidia bacterium | reverse complement strand
TTATAAAGGTTTTTGTTCATCTTAAAAAATTTTAAAAATGATGATTTGCAATAATTATGCCAAAACTAATTGAGGTTTTGATAAATTGTTGTTTTTAAATTTAAGATACTTTTACGCTTCGATAAAAATGGGAGGAATAGTAAAAAAGAATTCTTACATAATTGAATCAGAAGGTGAAATTTGCTAACAACTAATGATTGAAAAAATCAAAAAACTAATTACATATAATAGGGTTAAATCATTATTTAAAGATTTGGGTGAGTCAGTATCCGGAACAGAACAGGATTTTACTGAAGGTAAACTAAGCAGAGCTATTCTCCTTCTTTCAGTTCCTGCGGTTCTTGAAATGATCATGGAGTCGATATTCGTGATCGTGGATATATATTTTGTCTCCAGACTCGGAGCTAACGCTGTTGCGACAGTTGGCATTACGGAATCTCTGATTACTATAGTTTATGCTATCTCACTTGGACTGGCTACGGCTACAACCTCTATGGTGTCAAGAAGAATAGGAGAGAAGAATCCTGACAAAGCCTCACGAACTGCTTTCCAGGCAATCCTGACAGGTGTTGCAGTTTCTGTCATGATTGCAATACCGGGAGCAATCTATTCAGGCAGATTACTTGACCTGATGGGAGCTTCGCCTGAAATTACAGACCAGATGTCAGGATATACAAGAATCATGCTTGGAGGTAATACTGTGATAATGCTTCTTTTCATTATTAATGCTGTTTTCAGAAGTGCAGGCGATGCAGCAATAGCAATGAGGGTACTTTGGATAGGAAATATTATTAATATTATCCTGGATCCTTGTTTTATATTTGGTCTGGGACCATTTCCGGAACTTGGAGTAAAAGGGGCTGCAATTGCTACCACTTCAGGAAGAGGAATTGCAGTCCTCTATCAATTCTATCTGCTCTTCTTCGGGAAAATGCGCATCCAACTGTCTGTTAAGCATTTAAATATTAATTATAAGATTATTGCCAGACTTATTAAAATTTCTTTAGGCAGTATTGGTCAGAACCTTATCGGGACAACAAGCTGGATTGCACTTGTAAGAATTATATCCTTATTCGGAAGTGAGATTGTTGCTGGCTATACAATAGCAATAAGGATAATAAGCTTTGTATTATTACCATCATGGGGAATAAGCAACGCTGCTTCCACCCTTGTTGGACAGAACCTAGGGGCAAAGAAGCCCGATCGCGCAGAAAGATCTGTTATGATCACCGGTTGGGTAAATATGATTTTGCTGGGGATCATAGGTTTTTTTCTGGTTGTGTTTCCTGCACCTCTTATAAAGTTATTTATAAATGATCCGGTTGTATTAACTGCCGGGATTGAATGCCTGAGAATTGTAAGCATCGGATTCATTGCCTACGGATTTGGAATGGTGATGGTTAATTCATTTAACGGGGCAGGAGACACGACAACTCCTCTGAAAATCAACATTTTTGCGTTCTGGCTGATTGAAATCCCCCTTGCATGGATTTTATCGATAAAATTAAGGATGAATGAGCAGGGTGTATTTATTGCAATTGTAATTGCCGAATCGATAATGACATTTACTGCCTGGATGGTATTCAGAAAAGGAAAATGGAAACTTAAGGAGGTGTAGAAATTTGTCTGAATGTCTGTGGGTCTTGAAGTCTAAATGTCATAATGTCAGAGTAAAATGAATTTCAAAGCTTATCCTCAATAGAATTTATCTGGTCTTTTCTCAGTTTCTTCAGGAGACTCCGTTTATGCTTCTCTTCGAGTCTGTCTGATTTTGATTTAATAGTAGGGCTGGTCGGTTTTCGGAAAGGTTTTTCAGTCAGAGCTTTTGACAGAATTTCATATAATTTATCTATAACTTTCTGCTTATTTTTCAATTGTGTCCGTTCAGATTGTGATGTGATTATCAGCTCCCCTTCAGAATTGATCCGGTTTTTTAGCTTATTGATTATCAGCTTCTTCTCAGCTTCTGATAAAAAAGAAGCAGATTTGATATTAACCCTTAGTTCAACTTTTGTATTGACCTTATTAACATTCTGCCCACAGGTCCGCTGCTTCTTGAGGTTGAGAAAATAAATTCAATATCAGGATTTCTTTCTTTTAACTCTTCAGGCTTCATATCAGAATTATAATAAGATTAAAGAAAAAAGAGGGCAACACCTCCAACACTGACAAAAGCACCTGCTATTTCCGGAATAGTTACTTTCTGCTTATATAAAATTACTGCCGGAAGGATAATAAATACCGGTACCAGAGCCATAATTGTTGAAGCAATACCTGCTTCCGTGAATTTGACAGCTATTAATGAGAATGAAACTCCGAGGAATGGCCCAAAGAAGGCACCGAGTGTGGTGGCTTTCATCCCTGCCTTGTTTGCAGTTGCCTTTATTACACTATTCCATCTCATTAAAACGGTAACCAGGAATACATATCCGGCAATTCCTGCAATTATTCTGATCTGGGTAGCAGCAAAAGGATCATAGTCTTTCAGGCCGAATTTACTGAGAACTAATCCAAGAGCCTGACCTACCGCCCCTCCGAAAGCATAAAGAATGCCTTTAGGAGCGAGCTTCAAAGATAATTTTTCGCCTTTCCCATTGCGACTGAAAACGGCCATTGCAATACCCGAAAATGTTAAAGTCATTCCCAGGTAGTGAAATAATGTCAGACGCTCGCCAAGAATAATAAAACTGAATAAAGCAGTAATAGGAGGGACCAGTGTCATAATCAGCATTGAAAATCTTGATCCGATAATTGTATATGATTTAAAAAGAAAGAGATCACCAAAAACAAATCCCACCAATCCCGACAGAGTGAGCCATAGCCAGTTTTCATAGCTCGCATCAACAGGAAAAACTAATCCTCGCCTTATTAGTGTAAAAATGCTCAGGAATGTAAATCCAATTACCAGCCTCAGAATATTCACCGCAATCGATCCGATCTTCTTGCTTGCCGATTCAAATGATAATGATGTTATGGTCCAGAAAAATGCTGTAAGCAAGGCGGCAAATTCACCAATATGGTTTTCAAAAAAACTCATAATAGTTAACTGTATTAAAAAAGGCCTGAATCAAATCAGGCCTGCAAAAATAACATATTTTTTTTACCGGACGGATTTCAGTTATTCAGCAAATTCAAAAACATACTCACCTGAACCTGATTCAATTACAATATTGTTATTCAATGTTCTAATGTCAGATAAGTTCTGGTTTATAGAAAGTGCCTTCCCGCTCTCTGTTACCTTATCCGGATTGATTACAGGAAGAATTATTGTTGCTTTTGTATTTGCCGGTATTTTTATTCTGACAATTATTTTCCCATCCTTTCTTTCCCATCCGGAAGCAACAGTCCCGTAAGAGCTCTCAAATGTAGCTTTGGAATATGTTAGTTTTTTCGCCGGATGAGGCTGAATAACAACATGTTTATATCCAGGTCCCATCGTCTCAATTCCTGCTGAAACCCTGTACATCCAATCGCCAATGGCACCATAAGCATAATGGTTGAATGAATTCATACCCGGGTCCTGGAAAGTGCTATCAGTTTTCTGTCCATCCCATCTCTCCCAGATTGTTGTGGCACCCATCTTAATCGGATAGAGCCATGAAGGATAAGATTCCTGAAGAAGCAGATCATAAGCAACGTCAGTGTAACCATTATCCGACAGAACATGACATAGGTAAGGTGTCCCAAGAAAGCCGGTAGAAAGGCGATTTCTTCTACTCTTTATGTCTTCAACCAGAAAACGTGCAGATTTTTCGCGAAGATTATCTGGCAATAAATTGAACATCAATGCAAGAACGTAGGATGTCTGTGAATTGGTTCCTACTCTCCCTGCGTTTGTAACATATTCATTAATAAATACTTCTTTTATCTTTTTAAATAAATCAGTATAGAATTTTTCATCCTCGGTTTTACCAAGTTCTTTTGCAGTTGTTGCAAGAATACTTGTTGAATAGGCATAAAATGCTGTAGCAATAAAATCGTGTTCGGTGTAACCATCAGGCTCAGTATGGTTGTTAACAGGCGGATGATAAAACAACCAGTCTCCATATTTACTCCCACCTTTCCAGATAAAACTGTCACCTGCTTTTTTTCTTATATATTCCACCCATGCTTTCATGCTAGGATATTGATTTTCAATGAATTGTTTGTCACCATAAACCAGGTACATCGTCCATGGTGCAATGATCGAAACATCACCCCAACCTGCCGAAGGTTGCGCTGTCAAAGCCCCCTGTTTGTTCAAGACATCAGGAATAACATCAGGAACCTCTCCTCCCGGTTTCTGATCTGCTGATACATCTTTTAACCACTTGGTAAAGAAGGAGGATACATCCATATTATAAGCAGCTGTCCTGCAAAATGCCTGGGCATCGCCTGTCCAGCCAAGACGTTCGTCTCTCTGTGGACAGTCGGTGGGGACATCTACAAAATTACCTTTCTGTCCCCACTGGATATTATGCTGCAACTGATTAAGAAGAGGGTTTGAAGATTCGTAACTACCGGTGACAGCCATATCTGAATGGACAACTATACCTGTCAGATTATCAGTTGTAAGTTCACCGGGGAATCCTGTCACCTCAACAAATCTGAATCCCATAAATGTGAATCTTGGTTCATAGATCTCTTCACCAGTACCCGAAATTGTATACGTCAGCTTACATTTGGCTGCCCGTAGATTTGTTGTATAAAACTCACCAAACTTATCCATAACCTCTGCATGCCGTAAGGTGACCACAGTTCCTTTATTCCCGGTAACTTTCAATCTTAACCAGCCAACCATGTTCTGACCCATATCCACAATCAGTTTGCCTTTTGGAGTTCGGAATATTTTAACAGGCTTGATTTCCTGAATTTTTCTTATCGGTGACCCCTCAGAAGCTATAAGATTGCTATTATTATAATTGCCCGTTTTTACACTTTGCCAGTTTTTGTCATTGTAACCGGATAGATTCCATCCGGTAAGTTTTTTCGTCGCATCATATGTTTCACCGTTATAAATATCATTCATCCTGATAGCCCCGTCATTTGAAGCTTTCCATGTTTCATCACTAACAATAATTGATTCAGAACCGTCGGTGAATGTGATTTTTAACTGTAACAGAAGACCAAGCCTTTTACCATATACTGCCCAGTTACTAACAAGTGTTCCCCTGTACCAGCCATCACCAAGAACAGCCCCGATTGCATTATTGCCTTTAATTAACATACCGGTAACATCATATACCTGGTATTGGAGCCGCTTACCATAGGAGGTCCAGCCCGGCGTAAGTACCTGGTCTCCGACTTTCTTCCCGTTCAGATGTAATTCATAATATCCATGGGAGGTAACATAAACCCTTGCAGAAGAAACAGTTTTTCCGATTGAGAATTCTTTTCTGAAGTGAGGTGATGGAGAATACCTGTTTGTGTCTCCTTCAAGTTCAATCCATTTTGCCTTCCAGCCGGAAGGGGAGACAAATCCTGTTTCCCAGAAAGCAGTTTCACTCCATTTTGATTCTTTTCCTTTATTATCCCATATTTTAACCTGCCAGTAATATTTCTGACCTGGCTTTAGTTCAGGGCCCTTGTAACTAACAAGGACAGATTCATCAGATGCTTTTTTCCCTGATTGCCAAACGATTCCGGATCCTGAAAACTTCTGATCTGTTGCCACTCTTATTGAATAAGCAGTCTGCATAATATTAAAGCCGGTACCCTTGATTTTCCAGGATAGTCTTGGTTGGGAAACATCGATTCCGAGTGGGTTCTTTTTGTGTTCACAGGTAAGATCGTACAAATATAATTCCTGCGAAAAAGCACTTCCTGCAATAAATAAAAGAAATAGGAATAGTTTCAATGATTTCATAATATGGTTATTTTAAGACTTAAAAATTCAAGATTTGAAAATTATCTATTTTTATCGGATTTCTGTAAGGTAAAATAACTATTTTTATCATCTTCGTAAAAGAAAATTATTTCTTAATAAATTTTAAATGAATCCAATTGCAGGAATTCTTTTAATAGCACTGGGAAGTATAGGTGCTGCAAGTTTTTATGTTCCCTTTAAAAAAGTTAAAGTATGGGCATGGGAATCATATTGGTTAAGTCAGGGCGTTGCTGCCTGGCTGATTGCCCCGATATTGTTCGCATTTATCTTTGTCCCTAAAGGAGAGCTTTTCCCGATTATTAATGAAGCACCCTCTTCTGCCAAATTAATGGCTATGTTTTTTGGAGCCTTATGGGGCTTTGGAGGTTTAACATTCGGTTTAAGTATACGTTATCTGGGAGTCGCACTGGGTCAGAGTATTGCATTAGGTCTATGCGCTGCTTTCGGAACTTTAATACCTCCGGTAATAGCAGGAGTAAACCTGTTTTCTTCAACAGCAGGAATCTTGACCATTGTTGGAGTATCAATTACTGTTGCCGGCATTGCAGTAATTGGTTATGCAGGCTCTCTTAAGAGCAAAGAAATGACTGAGGAGGAAAAGAAAGCTGCTGTAAAAGAATTTGCTCTCAAAAAGGGAATTTTTATTGCAATTTTTGCAGGTGTAATGAGCGCCTGTTTTAATTTCGGATTTGAATCGGCTAAACCAATAGAAAATGTTGCTCTTGCTCACGGAACGAACCCTTTGTTCCAAAAAAATCCCTCACTTATCTTCATCCTTCTTGGAGGATTTATCACAAACCTGATCTATTGTGGTTATCTTAATATAAAAAATAAGTCATATAAAGATTATTTTTCAGTTTCAGGCAGCATTTTGCTGAATAACCTGTTTTTTACATTCCTGGCAGGCTTTTTATGGTTTCTTCAGTTTCATTTCTTCGGAATGGGATCAAGTAAACTTCCCCAAGGTATGGCCGTTTTTGGATGGAGTATCCTTATGGCACTTAACATCGCAATAAGCAATATATGGGGTATTTTCCTTAATGAATGGAAAGGAGCAAAGAGAAAAACCATGATTATATTGTTAATCGGAATTATAATTCTTATACTTTCAACGTTTGCTGTCAAATTAGGGTAAATAAAATGGAAACAAAAAGATTTGGTTTTAAGATGAAAATGCTTCCTGGCTTCAAGGAAGAATATAGAAAACGTCATAGCGAAATCTGGCCGGATCTCGTTAGTTTACTTAAAAGTGAAGGAATTGGCAACTATTCCATTTTTCTGGATGAAGAGACTAATACCCTTTTTGCATACCAGGAACAATCAGGAGAAAGTTCTTCTCAGGACCTTGGTTCAACCGAGGTTGTAAAAAAATGGTGGAAATATATGGCCGATATTATGGAAACAAATCCTGATAATTCTCCTGTATCGGTTCCACTTGATCAGGTATTTTTTATGGAATAGGAAGTTGCTTACGAATTAATCTGACTTAAAACAAACTTTAAAAAATATAAATATGAAAAAAGAACTTATTAAGAAAACATATCAACTGGCTAAAGAACAATATGCTGAATTAGGTATTGATACTAACAAGGTGCTTTCCGAAATGGAAAATATTAATATCAGTTTGCACTGCTGGCAGACAGATGATGTTGGTGGTTTTGAAAAACCTGGCGCTGAACTGGGCGGAGGCGGAATTCAGGTTACCGGGAACTTCCCCGGTAAAGCAAAAACACTTGATCAGATGAGAGCTGACCTTGACAAAGTAATGTCATTGCTTCCCGGTAAACAAAGACTAAACCTTCATGCAATTTATGGTGAATTTGGAGGTAAATTAATTGATCGCGATAAGATAGAACCAAAACATTACAAGGGATGGATTAACTGGGCGAAGAAAAGAGGCATTGGTCTTGATTTCAACTGCACCTGTTTTTCTCATCCTTATGCCGATGATGGATTTACTCTTTCAAGCAAAAATCCCAAAATAAGAAAATTCTGGGTGGAACACACCAAAAGGTGCCGTGCTATTGCAGCTGAGATGGGCAAACAGCTTGGAACCCCTGCTGTCCATAACATCTGGATCCCAGATGGTTCAAAAGATACTCCGGTAGACAGGTATACCTTACGCAAACTATTAAAGAAATCATTAGATGAAATATTTGCAGTAAAATATCCAAAAAAATATCTTAAGGATTCTATTGAAAGTAAACTCTTCGGAATAGGTTCAGAATCTATGGTAGTAGGATCACATGATTTTTATATGGGATATGCTGTCAGTAATAAAACTATGATCACTCTTGATAATGGTCATTTTCATCCTACTGAACAGGTGGGAGATAAGATATCATCAATTCTTCTTTTTGTGGATGAGATACTTCTCCACCTTACCAGAGGCGTTCGCTGGGACAGCGACCATGTTCTTACGTTAAATGATGAACTTATGCTAATGGCACAGGAAATTGTACGTGCAAAAGCTCTTGACAGAGTAAATATTGGTCTCGATTTTTTCGATGCCAGCCTGAACAGGATCGGAGCTTATGTAATCGGTACCCGATCAGCTCAGATGGCATTTATGTATGCTCTGCTGGAACCAACCCAGACTCTGATTAAATTTGAAGAAGAAGGTAAAAATTTTGAAAGACTTTCATTTCTTGAACTGATGAAAACAAAGCCTTTCGGGGCTGTATGGGACTATTACTGTCTGAAAAATAATGTTCCGGTCGGACAGGATTATATTGAAGAGGTCAAAAGATACGAAAAGGAAGTTCTTTTAAAAAGAAAATAATTTTTAATATCTCTTATATTTGCCCTCCAACCCCTTACGGTAGTAGGGGGTCAAACCTGAAACAATGAAAGAGAAAGTTATCGCCATTTTTGACATTGGTAAAACAAATAAGAAGATTGTCCTGTTCGACTATGATCTTAAGCTGATTTCAGAGGAAGAAGAAAAATTTCCTGAAATAAAGGATGATGATGGATTTGAATGTGACAATATTGAGCTGATTGAAAAATGGATCAGGGCATCACTTGTCAAATTGGTCAATTCAGATAAATACGAAGTAACAGCTGTCAATTTTGCGACTTACGGAGCAACATTGTCATACGTTGATGACCACGGAAAAAGACTTACACCAGTCTACAATTATCTGAAGCCTGTTAACGATAAAATACCTGAAAAACTCTACAGAAGGTATGGTGGTCAGGATGAGTTCTGCAGAAGAACAGCATCTCCTGCCTTAGGTATGCTTAATTCCGGCATTCAGGCTCTGTGGCTTAAGTCAGATAAACCGGAAATTTTTTCAAGGGTCAGACATATTCTACATTTTCCTCAATATCTTTCAACCCTTGTAACAGGTAAAATTTACTCAGAACATACATCAATTGGATGTCATACCGCTTTGTGGGATTTCGATAATATGTGTTATCACCCATGGATTAAAGAAGAAGGGTTAAGTTTGCCTGAACCTGTCCCGGTTGAAACAATGAATGAGGTAATAATTGAAGGGAAAAAACTTAATGTAGGTATTGGCATCCATGATAGTTCGGCATCTCTTGCCCCATATTTTACAGGGAACAGGGGCAAATTTCTTCTTGTCTCAACAGGAACCTGGTGCATAAATATGAATCCTTTCAATTCTGAAAAACTTACAACAGAACAACTTGACAGGGACTGTCTATGTTATATGAGTGTTACCAGACAACCTGTAAAATCCTCCAGACTATTCCTCGGACATATGCACGAATCGGGCGTGAAAATGTTAAATAGCCATTTCAGAACAACTGAGGATTTTTATAAGACCGTAAAGTATGATCAGGAATTATTAAATCTCTTAAAGAAGAAGTATGTAGGGGATAAAAGGGCATTCTTTAACAGCGGTTCCGGATCAAGAGAGTTCAAAGACAGAATTGATCTGTTTGATTTTAAGTCTTTTGATGAGGGTTATCTTCAGCTGATGATTGAATTAGTTGATCTGACTATTGAAGCAATAAAGCTTGTGATTGCAGAAAATGACGAAATAGAAAATATTTATATTACGGGTGGTTTTTCAAGGAATAAAATTTTTATAAAACTTTTGGCTGAAGCTTTTCAATCAAAGAAAGTATTCACGTCGGTTGTCGACAATGCAACTGCACTGGGAGCAGCTCTTGTGGTTTTCTCATCAATGAATAAAAAGCGACCAGAACTCAATCTGGGATTAAATGAATGTAAAATAGGGATTTAATATACCTATGATAGAATGATTTTTATGGTTTGGTTGATATTTAATTAGTAAAGAAGAATATCATAACTATAGTTGTCAAAGTCAAAAAGAGTCCTATCGGAAGGCAGTGCCAGAATAATTGTACCTGTTTTATCTTAATACCTGGTATTCAGTTTATAAGAATCTGGTCTATCAGAACAAATAAGAAACTGATTTTGTTGATGTAAATAGTCGGGCTTCGGAATTATACTGTTTCCCCATATAATAAAAGAATGTCAATTAACTGGTAATAGTTCGTTAAGAATTAATAATTTTGACATTCTCAAAAATAAATATTTTTCGACATGGGTTTACACAAATTATTATTTATCTGTTTTCTAATTCTGATCGTTACTTTCTCCTGCAAAAAGAATGAAGATAACTCCCTGAAAAGTGTTGTAATCAATGAGCTGATGCCGGTGAACTCAACAATAGTTGCTGATCAGAATGGAGAATATGACGACTGGTTTGAGTTATTTAACTTAACTGACGCAATTATAGATCTTTCAGGTTACTATCTTTCCGATAGCAGGAAAAATCCGGTGAAATGGCAGATTCCTTCAGGTACATCTATTCATGGAAACGGTTATCTGATATTCTGGGCTGATAAGGACACGACTCAGGTTGGCTTACATACCAATTTTAAACTCTCTTCCCTCGGAGAACATCTCATTTTATCAGATCCTGATATGACTATAATTGATGAAGTGGATTATCCAGCGCAGACTCTTGAGTTGTCTTATTCAAGACGTCCGAATGGGACAGGGTCTTTTTTATGGCAAGCCCCGACTTTTAATATGACAAATGATAATCCCAAATAAGAATTCTGGTCAGCATGATTCGACTCAGTAAATTACAAATACAGGAGCCTGACATACTTTCAATATTGGATTCATTCAATCCAATACCGTTATATAAGATGAATAAGGTAGCATTGATGAACAGGGTCGACACAAAGTATGTTTTCTCTGTCAAAAAGTTGCCGGAACTGTTATATTTGCTGACTGATAAATACAAAGTGATGGAGATTGATCAACTCAGAGTTTTTCCCTATCGTACAACCTACCTCGATACCTGCGAATACCTCTTTTACCACCAACATATGACCGGAAAACTTGAACGATACAAAATAAGGTTCAGGAAATACGAGTCATCCGGAGTTTCATACCTTGAAATAAAAAAGAAAACAAATAAGAATAGAACAATAAAGCTTCGAATAGTAAATAATTTTGATTCTGACAGATTTGACGAACAGGCTATTTCATTTATTAGTGAAAATACACCTTATAATTCATTGCTTTTAAAACCTCTTCTCATTAATAATTTTTCCAGGGCTACACTGGTTGGTTTAGAGATAAACGAAAGGATTACTTTTGATTTCAATCTCACATTTTCTGATCTTAGTGGTCATATAGTTGGATTGCCTTTTATTACTATTGCTGAACTAAAAAAAGAAGCATATTCACAGCAATCTCCCTTTTCTGAAGTCATTAAGAATTTGCATATTCATCCAACGGGATTCAGCAAGTATTGTACAGGAAGTGCCATGTTGCGTGAAATGCCAAGAAATAATTTACTTAAGCCAAAATTATTGTTAATTAATAAAATTGAAAATGAGTACAATAGAACTTTTAGTATCTGAAGATATCAGAGAAACTGGTTTAAAAGTCTTTAACGATCCGGGTTTTATAGGTCTGCTATTGCGCTTTACCCTGAATATTGCTGTTGTTATGATACTTGCCAGATGGTTGTATTATTCGACAACCAGACGTAAAGACTATTTATTTACCTATATTTTAATCTCTACTATAATCTTTCTTTTATGCTATTTGCTTGAAAACGTTAATCTTCAATTAGGCTTTGCCCTGGGTCTGTTTGCAATTTTTGGCATTTTACGATACAGAACAGACACAATGCCCATCAAGGAAATGACATATTTATTTATCATTATCGGGATTTCCGTTATCAATTCACTGACAAATACACAGGCAGGTATCGGAGGTATCCTGTTTACAAATATTGTTGTGATATTCATTACTTTCGGGCTTGAAAAGTTATGGCTTTTAAAGCATGAATCTTCAAAAACAATTCTGTATGAAAAAATAAACCTGGTCAAACCGGAACATTACCAGGAACTTATGGAGGATTTGCGGGAAAGAACCGGAATCTGGAATATAAATAGGGTCGAAATAGGTAAAATTGATTTCTTAAGGGATACCTGTGAAATAAAAATATTCTATGATGTTTCAGATCCTGAGATCCGCTCGTCCCAGAAGAATGGTAATAATAAGAACGATGATGATGATGATGATGACGATTAAACGAGTATTGTTTATATCCATTTTTTCTGTTCTCACAGGTGTCATTTTTTCACAGGCAAAAGATTTTGGTATCTGGTACGGTGTTTCAGCAGAACATAAACTAATAAAAAACCTGGAAGTTGACTTTTCGACCTGTATCCGCACATTCGATAATGCCTCAAAAATTGAAGAAGCATTCTTTGATGTGGGACTGACATATAAGTTTAATAAATATCTTGCAGCTGGCGGCTCTTACAGATTGACAGAGAATATTGAGAATGATGATTCATACCATCTGCAGCATAAATGGTTTTTTGATGTAAAAGGATCTTTTTCGCTTGAGAATTTCTCATTTTCCGGACGATTCAGACTTCAGGAACGATTCAAAACATATTTTAAGGACGCTGAGGATAAAGTACCCGATTTCCATGGGAGGTATCGGCTCACCGCACTTTACAATATTCCATCATTCCCGGTTAATCCTTACATTAGCGCTGAAATTTTTTGCCCCATGTTTAAAGATTCAGAAAGAAGAATTGACAAAAACAGGTTTATTGGAGGTTTTGAATATAAAATCGTAAAAAAACATACTTTAGAAGCGGAATATATTTTTCAACGCGATTACCTTCCTCATATTTCTAATATGAACCTTATCTCAATAAACTACAATATTAAATTCTAATAATCTGATAACTCATTGCTTGTAAGAATGGAGCTATATGGATCTTCTGGAAAATAAACTGTACTAATTAAATATTTTTCTCTTCCACTTAGATATGGAAAGAATTGATTTTTCCAAAGACAAAAAAGTGAACCGAATCCTTAAGCAACAAATTTCTAGAAAATTCTTTCTCCAAGAGCTGCTTTAAGCCTGTAGACACTTGAAGCATAATCAATTTGTGCCTTCAGAAGCATTAATCTGCTTTCCGAGACAGAAGTATTTGCATCCAGCAGATCAAGATTGGTAATCATTCCAGCTTTAAAACTTGTTTCTGCAAGAGAATAGGCCTTCACTGCCTGAGTTAGCTGAAGCTCAAACTGGCTTACTTTTTTTGCAGCTGCATACATATAGGCCTCTGCGTCATAAAGTTCGTTCGAGATATTCCGTTTAGTTAATTCAGATTCATAAGACAAAGATGTTATCGCAGATTGAGCCTGCGAAAGATTGTATTTGTTTTTCATTCCGTCGAAAAGAGGAATTCTGAGCCCTAAGCCGATAACATAATTTGGCGTAAGTTTATTGAGATAGGGGATATATCCGTTCTTTGCCCCACCCGAAGCCATCAGGCTTAACAGAGGTTTATTCTGCAGCTTTGCCATACCGTACCTTAACTCAGCAAGTGAAGTTTTTTGCTCATTGATAAGTACTTCATCCCTGTTATGATATGCATAAGATAAAACTGAATCTGAGGAGATAACCGGAGGCTCAACTAAGAGTTCGTTTTTTACAACAGGATTGGTGGTCTGATCGCTGCCGAGTAGCGAGTTCAGATATGCCTGCTGTGCGGTCAGGGCAGCAATAAGATCAACTTTCTGACTCTCAACGGTCGATATTTTGACTTTTGTTGCAAGTATCTGGTATTCTGTGCCTGAACCCGTGGCCATCATTTTTTCAACGAAATCCAGGTGCTCACCTAATGCAGCCAGTTGTTCATCTTTAATTTTTATTGCAGCCTGAAGATAGACAAGCGTATAGAAATTATTCACGGTCAAAAGCGACAATTTTTGTTTTACCTGTTCAAGTGTCTGTTCACCTATTGCCTTGTTTTCATTTTCAAGGTCAATATTCTGTCGTGTCCGACCGAAATCATAAACAAGCTGTTGGTAATTTATAGATGCAGAATAATTGTTAACCGGGTAAAGCTGAAAAGTTCCCATATCCGGAATGGTAAGCTTTGTCACAGGTCCTAGGTGGGCATAATTTGCTGTTAGATCGACTTGAGGGTAATAGCCTGTTTTTGCCAGCTCAATTCTTGCATTGGCATTATTTATTGCTTCTTCAGCAGCTTTCACGGAAGGATGATTGGTAATTACCTTTTCAATAATATTTTTCAGTGATAAAGAATCAGAGTTCTGTTTCACTTTAGTATCAATAATGACCTGGCCAACAAAAATGTTATTAATAAAGATGAACAATATTATGGCCGAAATGATTGATCTATTGTTTATTGTGTTATTCATTTGCCGGAAGATTTTGAATTTTTGATTTTTTTGTGTGAAGAAAAATTATGGGGATTCCTCCAAGAAGAGTAATTATACCCGCAAGAAGGAAATCATCATTAATTCCTTGTATATAAGCCTGTTTGTTCAGATTTGAAAGCAGCAATGCCTTGCTTTGCCTGGTAGCATCCGCTGATGAGCTGCCGGCTTTATATTGAAGATTAGATTTCAGTTTATTCATGGTCTGCTGATAAACCTCGGAGCCGGGTTTGACGGCACCGCCAAAAACCTGCGCGTGATAGCTGACTCTTGATGTCAACAAGGTGGCAAGTAATGCCACACCCAGACTTCCTCCAAGTTGCCTGATTGAATTGGTAATGGCTGATGCCTGTGCCATCTTTTCTCGTGGAATTTCCAATAGTGATACTGTGGTTAGTGCAGTGAACATCAGACCCATGGCCAGCCCTCTGAGATATAATGAGAACATAATGAATTTTTGCTCTGTAAGCCATGATAGGTTCGAGTTAAGATAGAAACTAAAGGAAAACAGGATAACACCTATAAAAAGAGGGAGTTTTGGACTTATCCTGTCGGAAATCTTTCCTGAAATCGGAGCAGTTATTCCCTGTATTATACCAACGGGAAGGAATACTGAGCCTGCCTGCAGTGCCGTATAACCCAAAGAATTCTGAAGATATACAGGTAATAAAAATGTACTTCCGAACATTCCGAGACTGAAAATAACCAGAATAATATTTGCGATACCGAAGTTATGATTCTTAAGAAGCCTCAGATCTAAAAGAGGCTCTTTAACTGTTAATTCTGCGGTTATAAAAACCGCCAAAGCAATTAAGGCAATTGCGGCGTATGCTAGTATAAATGGGGCATGCCACCCTGCTGAGTTTGTAGCTGCATTCCCTTGAGATAGCGCATATAGTGTCAGTGGAAGAAATATAGTCACTGAAATGAAACCGACTAAATCGAACTTTCTAGTCTTCCTGTTTATGTATTCGCTTTGTATAATAATAGTGAAAAACATTGCTAATATTCCAATCGGTATATTTACATCAAAAATCAGCGGCCAGCTGAAACGGTCGATCAGAAAACCACCAATAAGCGGCCCAAATGAGACAGACGCCGCAGCAGAAATACCCCAGAATCCAAGAGCTACGCCTCGCTGGTTTGGTGGAAATTCCCGGGTAATAATGGCCATTCCGAGCGGTTGGATAGTTCCGGCGCCAAACCCCTGAATTACCCTCGATACTATCAACATGTTCTCATTCGAAGACCTACCACATAACATTGACCCTAATGTGAAAAGGAATAATCCCATGAAATACAACCGTTTATAACCGAATTTGTCTGCAAGCCATCCTGAAGTAGGGAGCGCTACAGCCATAGCTAGCATATATGCCGTTATGACCCATTCAATTTTATCAAGACCTACTCCAAATGATGCCATAATTTTCGGCAAACCGACATTCACAATGGTGGCATCAAGAACCGCCATGAAAGTTCCAAGCATAATATTGGCAAGCAAAAACCATTTGTATGACAGGTGTTTAGGATGAAAAGCTGAATTGCCGTTTCTTACCAGATTCCTGATGCGGTGAGATGGTGTTCTCCGTCTTTCCATTGCTATTTCTTAATGATCTTTACAAGAACCGACATTCCCGATAAAATATTGAAAGAGGGGATATCTTTATTATTATCTGCACTTTCTATAGAAATCCTGACCGGAATACGCTGAGTAACTTTTGTAAAGTTTCCGGAAGCATTATTTGCCGGAATTAATGAAAAAACAGATGCTGTGCTGGAACCGACCAGGAATACTTTTCCATTGAATTTTACTCCCGGGAATGCATCAATAGTCAATCTTACACTTTGCCCGGTATGTACATTTGAAATTTTTGTCTCCTCCAAAAATGCAACTACCCAAAGATTTTTACTCAGTGTCATAGTAAAGACCGACTGACTTGGCTGAACCACATCACCCGGAAGGAGCCATCTTTTAGCTATTATTCCTTCTGCTGGTGCAAAAAGCCTGGTATTATTAAGCTGTGTGTCAAGCACTTTTACCTGTGAATTTGCCGTTTCAACAGCAGCTGAGGCACTTGATATCATCGATTTCGAAACCAGTAACTGTGCTTTTGCTGCCTCAAGCTGAGCCGATGCAGTTTCATATACTTTCTTAATATGGTCGAATTGCTCAGGCGGTATGACACCACCATCTAACTGACTTTTGGCCCTTGTCAGATCTTCAGTTGCCCGTTCAAGGCTTATCTCCAGAACCCTGATGCTCTTCTGATCAGAACTATACTTAAACTCCGATTGTTCAAAATTAGCCCGAGCCTGAGTCCTCAATGCAACAGACTGATTTCTTTGTGCATGAAGATCAGAACTGTCGAGATCTGCAAGAAGAGTGCCTTGTTTCACAAAATCTCCTTCATTGGCATAAATAGCAGATATTCTGCCGATTATCTTAGATCCGACGCTTACATTGTCGGCATCTACGTGTGCATCATCTGTAGTAATATACCGTGAATAATCCTTATACCAGTACCATGCACCGGCAAGTACTGAAATAATAACAATCCCCAAAGGAATATAAACTCTTAGTCTGTTTTTCTTTATACCTGGTTTCATAAATATTGCTTCAGTTTTTAATGATTTTTATCTTTTAAATTTTATTTCGATTTGATCCCGTTAATGAAAATTTCAATGAATTCTACAATCATTCCTGACAGTTCATCAAATTCCTCCTGATCGATATACATTAATTTTTTGCTGTTAACTATACTCATTCTGAGTCCTTTAAGTAGGTCAAGAAAGAGTGAGGCTGTCTTTTCCGGATCGTTCATGGCAAAAACACCCGAATAGATTCCACGGTTAAATATCCCGATAACAATTCCTTTTTCCCTCTCTCTGAATCTTAACATTGTTTCAATAATAACAGGTTTAAAGTCAGAAAAATTCTCCAGCCTGAGTCTGCTTAGATTCAGTAATTTGCGGAAATAAGAAAGACGCAATACAGCGTATTTACGAAGCAATTCCACCGGGTCAGAAATGTTTTTCATTTCATTTGTGATCTTTGCAAGAAATTCATTATGTTCCCTCTCAATCACTGCCTTATAAAGGCTTTCTTTGTCAGGAAAGTAATAGTATAATGAAGCTTTCGAAATCTTCAGCTCATCTGCAATCTCCTGCATTGATATTTTCTCAATCCCATACAACCCAAAGAGCTGTTGAGCGATATCAATTATACACTTTATCTTGTCTGGTTTACCTTTTATATTGATAGAGACACTCATCAATCCTTTTTAATTTCTGGTGTAAATTATTGCAATAAACAATCTGTCTGACCATTTTGTTCAAAAGGTCAAAAGTAATCATATAGTTGATTTCAGATATTTTAAAAATTTGGACTATAAATAAAAGGATCTACATGATCAATGGAGGTTTTTTTGGGTGTAAGCATCGATTTTTTAATCAGGAAATATTTTTGGATGGTAATTATTGACATGACTAAGACAATGATGGTTTGTGATATTATCATATGAAGCATGAATCTTCCAGATTGGTGATCAATATGCTTTGGAACATTTAATCTTCTTTAACATGTGTGAACTGAAATATTTCTTTTTTTTTAACTATTTTAGCCATGATATGAATATCTTTAATAATTAACTTTTGAAAATATCCCAAATGAAAATCAATTACATCTTCTTGTTTCTGGTTATTTCTATAATTCCCTCTATCACACTGAAAAGTCAGATAAAGCTGGAACGACAATGGCCGGGATATCGTGGATACAAGGCTTCCGGGGTGCTTGATAATGCCAACCTGCCTGAGACATTTGACCTTGAGAAGAATATAAACATTAGATGGAAGATTAAAATACCTGGCCTGGGCATTTCAAGTCCTGTTATCTGGGAAAACAAACTGTTCCTTACAACTGCTATAAGTGAATCAGATAAAGCCGGATTCAAACCTGGGCTCTACGGAGATGTTACTCCCGTTAAAGATTCCTCGGTTCATGAGTGGAAAGTCTATTGTATCGACAAGAATTCCGGAAAGATGATCTGGGAAAGAACCCCTTATAAAGGTGTCCCTAAAATCAAGCGGCATCCTAAGTCAACACACGCAAACACTACTGTTGCTACCGATGGTGAGCACGTAGTAGCATTCTTTGGATCAGAAGGACTGTATTGTTATGATTTCAATGGCAAACTTCTTTGGCAAAAGAACTTCGGAGTCTTGAAATCTGTTTTCTTCATGATGAAAAATGCAGAATGGGAATTCGCCAGTTCCCCAATAATTTATAACGGAGTGCTTATAATTCAATGTGATGTATTGGAAAACTCTTTCCTTGCAGCTTACGATGTTAAAACGGGGAAAGAAATCTGGAAAACAATGAGAGATGAATATCCAGGCTGGTGTACTCCTAATATTTATACCAATGCAGACAAAATCTGTGTAGCAGTCAATGGATATAAACACACAGGAGGTTATGACTTTTTAACCGGTAAAGAAATATGGAAAATGTCAGGAGGAGGAGATATCCAAATACCGACTCCAATTGTCGGGAATGGACTTATTTATTTTAACAGTGCCCATGGTCGGAGTTCTCCTATTCTTGCTGTTAAAACCAATGCCACGGGTAATATAACTCTAAAAGAAGGAGAAACAACAAACGCTGGCATTCAGTGGAGTATTCCAAGAGGAGGTTCTTACATCCACACATTGCTTCTTTATGGTAACCATCTTTACAATGTTAACTGGAATGGTTCTGTGGTTTGTTTAGATCCCCTTACCGGCAAAGAGATATATAATGCAAAACTAGGAAATGCAAAAAGTTTCATTGCTTCCCCCGTTGCATCTGATGGCAAGATATATATTGTTGATGAGCAAGGAACAATTTATATTCTTCAGGATGGCGATACCTTCAATTTACTGTCAGAAATACCATTGAACGATATTTGTATGACAGCACCTGCTATAACTGATGGTATGATTTATTTCAGAACGCAGAATTACCTGATAGCTGCTGGTAAAAAATAACTCAGGTTTCTCTCTACTCGTTCCTGATATTAGCTATTAATGTATTTTCCGTTATAGTTTTTATGGAAATAGCCAGAGTTATCAATCCTGTAATAAGAATAAGAAGTATCATAACCATGATATTAATCCAGGGTATTTCTGTACCGCTGATTATTGAAGGCAGTGTTGAAATAAGTGCTGAAATCAGGCCGATTATGATACCTGTCAGAAGAATCCTGGCCTGTTCTCCAAAAATGATTTTTCTGATATCATTGATGGAAAAGCCTGTAGCCATCATTAGTCCGAATTCTCCCTTCCTTTGATTAAAATTCCTTATCAGAATAAAGCCTAATCCGATAATCCCCAAAATCATACCAATTCCTCCAAGGATTGAAAAAACTGACAGGTAAGTATTAGTAACTACAAAGAATGATGCAAGCCTTTCACCAGCCGGTTCAAAGTGGATACCATAGTTTGATAATCGTTCAGTTAAAACATTTTTGTATAAATCTGATAATCCGGGCTTTCCATCAACAAGAAAAACCTGACTCCCGGATACAGATGGGAAAAATTTGCCGAAATTTTCAGAACCAATGATAACATATCCCTGGAAAACAGAAGGTTTTAATCCTGCTGCAATTATAATATTAATAGTTTGTCCGTTTTCAGACCTGAGTATTAAGGTATCTCCAGACTTAATTTTTAATCCCCATTGAAGAACAGTCTGGTCAGCAATTCCATAAATAGTATTATTGGAAGGAGGGTAGCTTAATAAAGTCCAAAGATTTGCACTATTCAGATTTTTTATTTTGCCGGCAAACGAAAATGATCCTTTTCTGATAAATTCTGAAGGGTCAATTCCCAGAAGAGGCGGGGAGGCAACATGGTTAAGGTTCAAACAACTTGCATCATCACCTGATGACTTCCTGGCTTGGATAAATGAGAGCTCTTTAAGTTCATCTTCATCAAGTCCGAATTCTCTTCTCCCGGCTTCTCCATTCAGGTTTGCCTTAACTGGCACCGCAGCTTCGCCCCAAAGGGCAAATCCCCCGGTTCCACCCGAAGGCCGCAACATACTTTCACTGATATTCAATTTATTAACCCCTGTAATAATGACTGCGAAGAGACCTGCAGCTATGAAAATAATGGGGACAATCGCCTGTAAAGGTTTGAATGAATAATACAAACCGGACAGACTGCTTCTTTTTCTGAAATCAAACATTACGTTTTTTGGTCGTCTTAAATAGAAATAAAGTGATAATAGCACCAAAGAGACAAACATCATTATTCCGCCGGAAAATGAAAGTAAAGTAGAATAATCACTAAATAGAAATGATAGGGTGAGAATTATGACAGTTAGTGAAATGGCAAAAATGAAAAATAAAAAGCCCATTTTCTGAGAGGGTCTTTTAAAAACACCGGTTTCAGGCTTGCTCAGACTGTTCAAAAACATTTTTGATTTTATCTTAAGAATAACAAGTATGATAGTAATGGTTATTATAAATCCTGAAAAGAGTGGCATAGCATTGAAATGAGTGCTTAGTGTATTTGTCTGAACAGCCCCTTGCCACACTGAATTCAGTGCTTTTATAACCAAAAAATTAAACAAACCTCCTGCAAATACCCCGGTTATTGTTCCAGTAATGGCAATTATACCTGATTCATAAAACAGGAGCCTTTCAATCCAGTTATTCGAAAATCCCAGGGAAAATAATGTTGTGATCTGCTCTTTTTTTGATTCAAAAAAAGTTGAGACAACAAGTATCAGGAGAATCACAGCAGATAAAATGATAAAGAATCCCAGGCTTAGAAAGAGAGTGCTGAAATCCACACTCTCATCAGCTGCTTTTTTCGATTCAAAAGGCAGATCAGAAATAAAAAATCCTGTTTTTAATGGATCAACTGAACCTGTAAGTTTTGACTTTATTTCATCCTCAGAAATGTTCGCAGGAAATCTTATAGAAGTCGCGGGCCCGAAATTGTTTCCCCACAACTCTTTTCCTTTTTCATAACCGATAAATGCTTTAGGTGTTCCTCTGTATTTATTCCAGTATTCTTCATCCTTCTGACGGATACGATCCAACTTTATCGAAATTCCGGCATCCCATTCCGAACATGATTTACTTCCTGCAATTCCTGGAAAATCAGGCATCAGCAGGGAATCGGACCAAATACCTTCTAATTCAACTATCTGACTGACAATAAAGTTGTTGCTTTTCTCGATCAGCCGATTTGAAGGATCTGGGAAATACCATATTATTTTAATTGTATCTCCTTCATTTACACCAAGATCAGCAGCTAGCCAATTATTTATAATTATTCCGTTTCCTCCGGGAATTCCAGGGTAAAGTGATGGGGGCAGTGCTGAAATGAATGAGTAAGGAGTAGCCTTAGTTCCACTTATAAAGCTGTTACCCAGATAGGTTAAAACAGGAGAAGAGGAGGGAATTATTTTTTTTATTTCCTCAATTATTAACTGATCTATGAAAATCCTGTCAGAGATTAATTCAAATTCACCGGTTTTAGAGATGAATCTCAGATTGAGTCCAAAATCCTCTGGTTTTAATATTTCACTAAGATTCCTGTAAACATCAGATTCTGAAATATCATTTTTGTTTTCTAAAAGCAACCTGTTAATTTTTGGAACATCACCGTTGTTATCTGTCAAATCGGAACGGTTTACAAAAACATTCAGAGGAGTTATCTGGCTTATACCTAAAGAAAAACTGGCTGATTGACCTGATTTAAGGATGCTTCCTACTTTCAGAACAACTGATCCGGATGCTTCCTGTTCAGTGGCAAATGGAGCGTTTGCAGGTATGTTACTGATTCCCTTAAAACGGATAATCAGATCATCACCTTGTTTCAATCCAAGATAGCTGGCAAGTTTTTCATTTACTGCTGCTTCACCATGGTTAATATTTGTCCCGTTATTGCCCTGGAAAGAGAAAAAGTCCTTATCTGTTGCAAATATTTTTACGCTAAAGACTGTCTGCCCTGATGAAAAATTCTGACAATAACCATTAATTTCAAGGATTCCGGCACATTTTACACCGGTTTTACGGATCATTCTTTCTTTCAATGAAGGGTCAAAATATCGAATCCCTGAACTAATCATTATCCCTACATTGCCTAACCTTTCCGTGGACGAACTTTTAAGGCTGCTTCTGACTGAATTTCCTGTCATTAATGAACCTGTAATTACAGCCGTTAGCAGGATTATAATAATAAACTGGTAGAGAACTCCGGTTTTGTAAAACGACAGTGATCTCTTTAAAATATGTATTAAACTCAATTTCATTCAGCATCACCTTGATAACTCATTTTCAGATTGAAGAGTTCCTTCTGAAAGTCTTAATTGTTTAGCCATTTTTTCACCCAGACCAACTGAATGAGTTGCAAGAATCAGGGTAATGCCAAAGTCCCTATTCATTTGGAGAAGAAGATCACCTAAATTTTCAGCATTTTTTTTATCAAGCGATCCTGTAGGCTCATCTGCCAATAACAGGGAAGGCTTATTGACTAATGCCCTCACAAGTGTGACCCTCTGGGCTTCACCTCCTGATATATGGAAAGGGTACTTGTCTGCAAATTCAGATATTCCCATCCTTTCCATTAGTTTTGCAGCATTATCTGTTTTTTCTTTATACTCATTATCAGTCAGCTTTGAAGCAAGGAGCGGTAATAAAATGTTTTCCTTCACCGTAAGATAGGGAAGTAGAAGATGATCCTGGAAGACAAAACCAAT
This sequence comes from Bacteroidia bacterium, assembly GCA_041480425.1. Classification (GTDB taxonomy): domain Bacteria; phylum Bacteroidota; class Bacteroidia; order Bacteroidales; family VadinHA17; genus LD21. The sequence goes on along the minus strand of JBGOZX010000046.1, from coordinate 4,957 downwards.
ATTTTTATTTCTGTATATGGCTGATTCTTCGGGATTATATTTCAAAATTGATTCCCCCCTGAAGATGACCTCTCCACTGTCAGGTTTGTCCAATAATCCGATGATATTTAATAATGTGGTTTTCCCTGAACCTGATGGTCCGGTAATTGAAATTGAATCTCCTGCATTAACTTCAAGATGCAGGTTATTAAGAACCAGACCCCTCTGATGAAAAGATTTTGAAATATTATTGATTTGTAGCATTATTGACAGTATTATTATAGACTTGTGAAAGCCCGGCAGACATTTTTTCCAGCGAAAGTTCTTCTCTGACTCTTTTTCTTCCCTGTGCTCCAAGTTGAATTCGTAAATTCTTATCCATTAATAATTTAAGGAGATTTGCAGATAGATCTGATACTGAATCAGGCGAATAGACTATGCCTCCCTGTGTTTTTTCAATTATCTCCGAAAAAGCCCCTGTGGCTGGTTGGACTACAGGTATCCCTTCAGAATTTGATTCAAGAATATAGAGCCCGTAACCATCATGTTTACGAACAGGTACACTCATGATATCTATATTGCTGAAAAAATCCTTTTTAGCATCACCCTTAAATTCAGGATATATTCTTACTGAGCTCGTAAAACCATGATCTTTGATCTTTTTAATTTGTTCTTTTATAAATGGCTTATCATCGCTTGTATAACCACCACAGACATGTAAGGAAAGACCTGGCAGAGTGTCTGCCAATTTAAGCTCCAGGAATGCATCGACCAGTTTATCAAATCCGTTCATATGACTTATCCTGCAAAAGTAACCAACAGATGGAGAATAAAGATTATCTCTCTTACTGACAGGAATATTGTGATCAATTCCTAAATGAACTATATGGATATTGTTACCTGGTAATCCGGTTTTCTGCAGGAACAGATCTCTGTAATATTTGCTTGGAGTTATAAAAGCATCAACATTTGAGGCTTCCCTGGAAATCAATTTCCAGGCATTTCCCCTGTAAGGTTCTACCATCTCATCTATCCAGTCATCCTCATTCAGAAGCGAACAGACTATTTTAACATCCAATCTTCTTTTCAGTTGGCGAGCTAATCCGATAATGAGAGCGTTTGACAAATGTATTACATCCGGCTTTCCACTGCTGGTCATGTATTTAACTAACCTGTCTACTTCTTTTTCACGGAAAGTATTATCACCTTTGATCATGTTCAGGGTGAGATCTTCAAGCCCTTCTGTGCGCGTTGTGCCGGCCTGGCTGGCTGCGAACTTTAACATTGGTCCGGTATCTAACAATTTGTCAAAGAAATCCGGCATTTTCCTGAGTAGAGGAACTTTCTCCCTCAGGTACATCGAAATAGCACCAAAAAAAACATGTTTATCAAACTCGTTTTCTGTACTTAACCTGTCAGGTGGAAGGTACAAAGGAATTGCAGCTGCAATAATTCCGGGAACCTTGCGGATTGCTTTAACATACAGCATATCCCGGTAGCAATTACCACAATAAAACGATCCGCCTGAACCTGTAATAAGGTAAACTATTTTCATATTCTCCCATTCATTTCTTCGAACCAAAGGCAAGCATCCTTCCATCTTCAGTAAGAATAAAAAACATATCACGGGTGACCCCTGGAGAACTGCTCACCTTTGTTCCTGTATTAAAGCTCCAGAGTTTCTTACCATCAGACACTCCTAAAATATAGACATTCCCATCCATACTGGTGAAAAGAACTTTAGAAGGGGTAACCACAGCTGATCCGTTTATAGGGCCATTTGTCCTGTATTTCCACTTTAATTTGCCATTGGAGGAATTGTAGCAGTAAAGATACTTATCCTCACTGCCTACTACAACAACATTTTCACCAAGGGCCGGAACAGCAAGTATTGCACCGGCATCTCCGTTTCCGGGTATTTTCCAGGTCATTTTTTTTAAATTAATATTCAAACAGTATATCGTCCCGTCATAATCCCCCAGGTAAGCAAGGTCTTTTGAAAGGGCAGGGGAAGAAGCAATATAAATACCTATATTAATAGTGTCTTTCTGTTTGCCGGTTAAAGGATCAACAATCCTTACTATACCATCGCACCCTCCAAAAACTATTCTGTCATCTGCAACTGCAGGAGCCCCATTGATGTAATTATCAGATTCAACTTTCCACAAGAGCTTCCCTGTCTCAGGATCAACACAGTGCAGGTAATAATCATAGCTTCCGACAACTATCCCGGCTTTTTTTCCTGCTAACCAGAAATTTGCAGAGCCCAAGATTTGATTTTCCGTGGTATATGACCACTTTAGTTTCCCGGTAATCTTATCGACAGCTCTTAGAACTCCATCAACAGAGCCAAATATCACTTTATTGCCATAAACAAGGGGAGGAGCATCAATCGAGTTTTTAGTTTCATATTTCCACTTTGTTTTGCCATCAATACTGATAGCAATAAGAGTCCCTTTTTCATTGCCAAAGTAAACAGTTCCCTGACTAATTACAGGTGATGATTTAGTTCTGGCACCTGTTGAAACTGACCAGATTAATTTAGGATTATCAGGAAGTTCTATTTCGGTCTTGCCCGATAAATCAGCTCTTCCCCTGAAAATATACCATGAAGAGCCTGCATCCTGCCCGTTACAAAAAGCGATTGAAAAAAATAATCCTGATATGTATATGAGCTTTTTCATTTCTTTCTTTCATTGAACAATGCCAGAGCGCCTGTCGGGCATGCTTCAATGGAAAACTTCTTTCCGGGCAGTTACATTGTGATTTACAGTATCTGCTTTAATATTTATCAATTTATTGCGATGCAATAAAGATTGACTTTTCCTCTTACATATATTTTCTTTTCCGAAAATGCCGGTGTGCAATCGGTATTTTCCCCAAGGGGGGAGGATGATATTATTCTGAATTTACTGCCAGCCTCGACAATGTGCATTGTTCCGCTGCGGTCAAGCATCCAGACTTTATCATCGCAAATAACAGGTGATGCGTAAAAAGGATTTTCAAAATAATGAGTCCAGAGGGTATCACCTTTTTCAGCGTTGTAGCATGCAGCATCACCATTGCCGGTTGTTATGAAAAGGTACTTGTCGTTCGCAACAGGACTTGAGACATCAGATGTGTAGCTGTTATCCTCCCATTCTTTTGATCCATTCTGACCTGGTTTCAGCGCCACAAGCTTTGCATAATCGGTAACCGCATAAACCATTTTGCTGTTCACGGCAATTGAAGGAACTACATCTCCAGTTACTCCAGTCAGACTCCATAATTCTTTGCCTGTCACGGGATCATATGATGATACATTGGGATTTCCGTTGATTATAACTTGTGGTTGGCCATCAAAGTCTGCAAGGACAGGAGATGACCATACAGTACGACCTTGTCGTGGTGTTTCCCACTTCAGGTCACCATTTCTCATATCAAATCCAAACAAAGTAATTTTTGTATTACTGTCATACTGGACAAGCAAAATATTATTATAAATAAGAAGTGAAGCAGCATAACCATAGACACTTGCTGGTACACCAATATTTTTCGCCCATTTAAGTTTTCCATCAAGGTCGAAACAGACAAGGTTAGCATTTCCGAAAACGGCACAAACTCCATCATTGCTGACTGCAGCAGTTGGAACGGCCATTCCGGCCTCATTATCTGATTCAGGTACAACTTTTGAAGATCCTGGAAAATCTGATCCTGAACCGGTCCAGAGAATTTCTCCGCTGTTCTTATCGAAGCAATAGATTTCACATTCACTTCCCTGTGCACCGGTAAGGTAAAGTCTGTTGCCCCATATCACAGGTGAACTTTTCCCCGGTTTGGGAACAGCGATTTTCCATTTAATATTCTTACCCTCAATTCCGTTCCATTCTGTAGGAAAGCCTGTACCACTTGCAATTCCGTGACTTCCTTCACCCCGGAAAAACGGATAGTTGACATCAGTGGACTGATTTGTTGCATCCAAAACAACAGAGGGTTCTGCTTTTTTCGTAATTGTTGAAGATCTTCCGGGCGCAGGAAGGTTTGTTCTCAGAATAAAAGATGAAACAACGGCGGCAATGGTAACTACACTAGCTGATATGATCAGATATCGACGGTTTTTAATTCTTTCTGAATCTATATCCGGTTTATCGGAAAGAGGGAAACGGGCAGGCTTTTCATTCCAGGCAATAAGCCTTTGGAACAGGACAAAAACCAGGGCACCGGCAAGCAGGAGATATGAACCTGTCTCAACTTGCCATCTTGAAGAAAAATAGGCCTTCCTTGCCATCAGGTCCATGGCCCTTACCTGTTCAGCCTTGTCCCTGCTTTCAGGATCCTTGTCATACTGTTCTTTTACCGACAGCAAGGCAGGATTATCGAGAGGGTTAATCGTCTTAAGCTGTATCAGGCTGAAAATCATCGTAAAGGCAATTACAAGGGTAAATACCCCTGATACCAGGCTGATTCCTTTGAAAATTCTGACATCTTTTTCCGAAAAATTCATTTCTTACGTTTTTATCTTTACGGGACAAAATTTTAAGCACTTTCCACAACTGAAACATCTTCCCCGGTCAGGTGTATATTCTGTCCGTATGTTCCTGATTGTTAAACTAAACAAACCAATTCCAAGTGATAATCCGAGGAATATGCCCACCCATGGTGCACCTTTCCTGAACCTGTTTATAATATACTGTTCTTCTTCAAATAGTTCATTTTCAGTCTTCCCCGACTCGAGATAAGCAATCGCCGCCTTTGAAACAGCTTTGATTCCTTTTTCTTTTTCAAGTCTTATCTCACTTGCCAGACGGACTGTAGGGTTCACAGCTGAAAATGAAGGAGCAAGATTGTAAAGAATGACAGCACTCGCTGCAGCCAAAACGGGTATCATAAGAAAGTAGATCAACGATCCTTTCTTCGATGGTTCAGGGTTTTCCTGATTCTTAACAGGGTCTGGTAGAAGAATCGCATCATACGGACAACCTGTTTCGCATAAACGGCA
>JBGOZX010000045.1:0-28339 GCA_041480425.1 Bacteroidia bacterium | reverse complement strand
TGTCGTACAATTAATTTATGTTTCAGTACAATTGTACTCAGATTTATTGACTGTGAATTATTTAAATTATTAATAAGTGAGGAAGCAGCTATCTCTCCTATCTCCCTGGCAGGATAATCCACAGTAGTCAGATTTGGCTGTATCAAATGGCTGATGGGCTCATTATTAAAACCCACAACTGCCATTTCATCAGGAATTTTTATTCCGGCTTTCTGCAATTCAACCATAATTGCGACAGCAGAAGTGTCGTTGGCCGTAAAAATTCCGTCAGGACGCGGATTCATTTTAAGTATCTTTTTCGATGTGTCAATACCTGACTGTTCGTCCAGTTCGCTTGCAAATACAAGTTTCTGATTAAAATCAATGCCATTATCAGCCAATGCCTGCTTATACCCTCTGAAACGCTCTGAGTAGACATTCCTTAACATATTCCCGCCAAGGTGAACAATAAGTTTACATCCTTGTATAATCAGATGGGAAGTTGCCTCATAACCTGCTTTATAATTATCAATAACAACACTCATACATCCATGACATTCAGCAACACGGTCAAAAAACACAACGGGAATATCTTTATTGAAAAGGATACTGAAATGATCCAGATCTTTTGTATCAAATGCCAGAGAAATCAAGATACCATCAACACGGCTGTTAAAAAGGGTAGAAACACAAGACATTTCTTGTTTCCCCGATTCCTGTGATGAACTGATAATAAGGCCATAACCATGTTGATTTGTTACTTTTTCCACACCAGCTATTACTGTGGCCATGAAATAGCTATTAAGTTTTGGGACAACCACACCAATAGTATTAGTCCGTTTTTGCCTGAGGTTGCTGGCAAATTTATTTCTTTGATACCCCATTTCATCAGCGCAAATCCTGATCCTCTTCTTAGTCTCCTTATGGATATGCGGGTGATCTTTTAAACCCCTGCTGACTGTTGATGGGGAAATATTCAGGACTTTTGCCACATCATAAATAGTAACTTCTTTGCTGCTTTTCATCCCTGGGTAGTGAACTATCAAAATTAGTATAAAAAAAAAGATAATGAAATTGATTTTCAAAAAAACTGCAATCGGTTGCAATCTTCCATTAAACAGAAGGCATAATTGGAAATATTTCATTATTTTTATAAGGTTGATACTAATTTTGAATAATAAATTCTTTTCCAGATTTATCAATGAGATCAAAAATCAGTAAATTCTGTTTAATGAAAAGGAAGCCTCTTATCATAACTACCTGGATGAAATTGTTTTTCGGTACCTGTTTATCCTTAGTCTTTATCCTGTTCACTTTCAGTGAAAATGCTATTGCCGGAAAGAAAAGTTCTGATGAAAAAATTAATCAGGATCAGATAAAGGGGCTGAAATACTATTACAGAGATTTCTTTCCGATTGGGGTGGCTGTCTCACCATTGTCACTTTCCGGAGCAGATTCGGAGTTGATTCTAAAACATTTTATAAGCATAACAGCTGAGAATGCAATGAAAATGGCTCCAATACATCCTGAAGAGAACAGATACTTCTGGGATAATGCCGATAAAATAGTAAATTTTGCACAGGCAAACGGGCTGATAATCCGGGGACATGTGCTTTGCTGGCACCAGCAGGTCCCTGCCTGGATGTTCAGGGATAAACAGGGAAAACAGGTAACAAAAGAGATTCTGCTGGCAAGATTAAAAGATCATATCACTCAGGTAGTTACCCGCTATAAGGGTAAGATTTATGCGTGGGATGTTGTTAATGAGGCAATTGACGATGATAGCTCAAAATTCTGGAGAGAAAATGAATGGTTCAGAATATGCGGCGAAGAGTATATTGTTAAAGCTTTTGAATATGCTCATGCTGCCGATCCCGATGCTAAACTCTTTTATAATGATTATAACACCGAAAATCCTGTCAAAAGAGATAAGATTTATCGGATGTTGAAACAGCTCATTGATGCCGGTATTCCCATCCATGGAATTGGCCTCCAGGGTCACTGGTCAGTTTATGGACCTTCGGAGAAAGATCTTCGCGATGCCATCGAAAAATATTCCTCCCTTGGAATTAAAATTCAGATAACTGAATTGGATATATCAATTTATAAACCTGAGGCTGACAGACGCGAATTAAAACCTGGTGAATCAACATCGTTCACTCCCGAACTGGAACAGAAGCAGATGGCACAGTATAAGATGACCTTCAGAGTTTTGCGCGATTACAAAAATATTATCACAGGGGTCACTTTCTGGAATGTTTCTGATAAGAGGAGCTGGCTGGATAATTTCCCGGTACGTGGGAGAAAGAATTATCCGCTTCTCTTCGACCAGGAGCTGAAACCTAAAAAAGCATTTTGGGAAGTTGTAAAGTGGTAGCCAGGAAAGTTGAAGGGTTGAAGGGTTGAAAAGTTTAAAGGTTTTGATGTTGTTTTGCAGATTTAACAATATTTTATATGCATAAAGATCTTTGTACGGTTATTATTGCTTTCTTCTTTTTACATTTTTCTCTGCATGCCCGGCAAAATTCAGAAAATGATACATTCATATTAAAAGAAAAATGTAAAGGATGTTATGCTATTTCTTCAGCAGGTAAATCTGCCCCACTCTTTGTCAGCTCAAACGATTATCCAGGAGTAATCAGGGCATTTAAGGACCTTCAGACCGATATCGGCAAAGTAACTGATGTAACGCCCGAATTATTTAATGATAGGGTTCTAAAATCCAGGAAAATAATTATTGCCGGTACAATTGGAAAAAGTAAGGTTATTGACAATTTAATAAAGACTAAAAAAATTGAGATCAAAGATATTTCCGGCAAATGGGAAACCTTTTTAATTCAGGTGGTTAAAAGACCATTACCCGGCGTTAAAATGGCTCTGGTCATAGTTGGCAGCGACAAGCGTGGAACCATTTATGGTATATATGAAGTATCAAAACAAATTGGCGTCTCTCCATGGTATTGGTGGGCAGATGTCCCGGTAAAACATTCAAATGCCTTATACGTAAAGCCCGGAAGGTTTATTCAGGGCTCACCATCAGTAAAATATCGTGGAATTTTTCTGAACGATGAAGCACCTGACCTTACCAACTGGATTGCTGCGAAATACGGAATGGCAGAACCCAGGACAGATCCTCCTGTTCCCCGTGATGTTGCAAAATATGGAAGGGAGTTCTATACGAAGCTGTTCGAGTTAATTCTCCGGCTGAAGGGCAATTACCTCTGGCCTGCGATGTGGAATAATGCCTTCAATGAAGACGATCCGGAAAATCCCCGGCTTGCCGATGAATATGGCATTGTGATGGGTAATTCACACCAGGAACCAATGCTTCGAGCTCAGAAGGAGTGGGACCGCCGGTACCTGAAAACACTTGGAACATGGAATTATGATAAACAACCCGATATTCTTGAAGCCTTCTGGAGGGAGGGTATCAGGCGAAATAGAAATTTTGAGAGCATCATTACAATCGGTCTCAGAGGAGCAAACGATACTGAGATGGCTCCAGGCGGTCCCCAAGCCAATATGGCTATGCTTGAAAGAATTGTAAGTGTTCAGAGAAAAATACTGATGGAAGAAATCAATCCCGACATTACAAAAATACCTCAGCTCTGGTGCCTTTACAAAGAGGTACAGGATTATTATAAAGCCGGAATGAGGGTTCCCGATGATGTAACTCTCCTTTGGGCAGAAGATAACTGGGGTAATGTCCGCCGGTTGCCAAATGCTGAAGAACGTAAACGCAGTGGTGGTGCAGGTATATACTATCATTTTGATTATCACGGAGGACCCAGAAGTTACCAGTGGTTAAATACCAACCCTGTTGCTAAAATATGGGACCAGATGTCACTCGCAAAACAATACGGTGCTGACAGAATCTGGATCGTAAATGTCGGCCATTTCAAAGGATACGAGTTTCCGATGGAGTATTTCCTTGACCTGGCATGGAATACTGACAAACTAACCAATGACAATATTCAGGAATATACAAGGAACTGGGTTGAAAGGGAATTCGGTGCGAATTATGCTTCAGAAATTGCTGAAATTATGTCGGGATATACAAAATTTAATGGTCGTCGTAAACCTGAGCTGTTATCTCCTTCTACTTACAGCATGGTCAATTACCTTGAAGCTGAGAGAGTTGTGACTGATTATAATACCATAGCTACAAAAGCCGAAGATATCTTCAATAAATTACCACCTGAGAGTCGTGATGCTTTCTATCAACTGGTTTTATTTCCGACAAAAGCAAGTGCCATTGTAAATGAACTTTACCTTGCAGCAGGGAAAAATGATCTTTACTTCAGGCAGGGACGGGCCAGTACGAACAACATGGCAAATCAGACAAGATTATTATTTAAAGCTGATACCAGTCTGATGGGCTATTTCAACCGCATTTTTGCAGGCGGAAAATGGAATCATTTTATGGATCAATCGCACCTTGGTTATACCGGATGGGCCGATCCTCCAACCAACAGCCTTAGAGCAATTAAACTTAATGAGTTTGAAATACCCGAATCAGCAAATATGGGTGTAGCCATTGAAGGTTCGGAATCGGTATGGCCGGGGGAATATAGTGAGCCTGTTTTGCCTGAATTTGATTCATTTAACAGGCAGGCTCACTATATTGACGTATTCAATACGGGTAAAACACCTTTTAAGTTTACAGCTTTATCCGAAAGCCCATGGATCACCTTTAATAAGACTGAAGGACCTTTCGGAAAAGATGAACGGTTATGGATCTCTGTTGACTGGAATAAGGCCCCTCAGGGCAGGAACAGCAGTACAATCAGGATCAAAGGCACAGGAAGTGAAGTTAATGTAAGGGTGAATCTGTTTAATCCTGTGGAGATAACTCCCGAATCGCTCCGGGGTTTTGTAGAAGGAGAAGGGTATGTCTCCATCGAAGCTGAACATTACACGAAAAAAAGTGATACAGATCAAAGCCAGTGGATCAGGATTGAAGATTACGGACATACCCTGTCGGCAATGAGAGCAACTGCCCCTGTCGATGCTTTATCTGCCACACCAGGTAAAGATTCTCCTTGTCTCGAATATCAGATGTACCTGTTCAGCACCGGAACATTCGAAATAACTTCGGTCTTCTCACCTACCCTTAACTTCATACCTGACAGAGGATTACAATATGCAATCTCCTTTGACAACCAGGCACCCCAGATCATCACCCTCGTGCCTGAGAATTATAGTGCCCAGAACAGAAATACTGACTGGGAAAAGTCAGTAAGCGACAATGCCCGTTTCAGTCTTACAAAACATACTATTCCGGTAACTGGTTATCATACCCTTAGGATATGGATGGTTGACCCCGGTGTCGTTCTCCAGAAAATAATAGTAAATACAGGAGGACTGAAAATTAGTTATCTTGGACCTCCGGAAAGTTTTTATAATCCTGTAAAATCGGAGAATTAGTTTAACTCAATATACCTGAAAAGATGCAAAAGAAAGCCATAAAAAGAATATCAAGGAGAACATTCCTTGATACTTCAGTGAAAGCCACCCTTTTTTCATCAATCGCAATTAAAGGCTTTCCAACTATTATTCCGGCAGGTGTTATCGGGAAAAATCCGCCAAGCGATAAGATAAACATCGGGCAGATCGGTTTTGGCAGAATTGCCATGACACACGACCTTGCAGAAACTCTGAAATATGATGTTGCAAGGGTTGTTTCTGTAGCTGATTTCGATTCAAACAGAGCTGCAAAAGGCAAACAGTTTATTGAGAATTTCTACACAAAAAAGACAGGTGGTACCGGTTATGTGGATGTTAAAACCTATGGTGATTACCATGAAATCCTTTCTGATAAAGGAATTGATGCAGTGATCATCTCAACACCCGACCATTGGCATTCGCAGCCGGCGATTGAAGCTGCCCTTGCAGGTAAAGATATTTATCTTCAGAAACCAACATCGCTGACAATAACTGAAGGTCGTTTACTGAGCGACGTCGTTAAAAGGAAAGGGGTAATTCTCCAGGTTGGTACCCAGCAGCGCTCAATGCCTCAGTTCAGGATCGCTGCGGAGCTGGTCAGAAACGGGAGAATCGGCAAACTGGAAACAGTTAAAATCGGCCTGCCAGGTGATCCATCAGGTCCGGAAGCGGCTGAGCAGCCCATTCCTAAAAACATCAATTATGACGCATGGCTGGGTTCAACACCACAGGTCTATTACACTGAAATTCGTGTTCACCCTCAGAACAGTCTGACAGACAGACCCGGTTGGCTCCGTTGCGAACAGTTCGGGGCAGGTATGATCACAGGCTGGGGGCAACATCATTTCGACTCTGCAGCATGGGGGATGGATACAGAATTGACAGGACCTATTTCCATCGAAGCAGTAGCCCAGTTTCCAAAATCAGGTCTATGGGACGTCCATGGTGATTTTATGGCAAAAACTGAATATAAAAACGACATAACAATGCTTACCAGCGGTGGCTATCCGAACGGAGTAAGATACGAGGGAACCGGGGGATGGATCTTTGTGACACGCGGGGCTTACACAGCATCTCCAAGCGATCCTGTCATTGCCGGTAAAAATTCCAAGGCACTTGATGCGAGTGATCCTAAGATACTTACATCAGCAATAAAGGATAATGAGATCCACCTGTATGTGAGTGAAGAACAACACGGGAACTGGCTCGATTGTATCAAATCGCGTAAAGAACCTATCTCACCGGTTGAGATCGGTCACCGGGCATGTACTGTCTGCCTGGTTACTCATATTGCAATGAAACTGGGCAGAAAGCTTACCTGGGATCCTGACAAAGAGAAATTTGTAAATGACAATGAAGCAAACTCAATGCTCTCACGTCCCCAGCGTGCTCCCTACGGAACAAATTATATTAAGGTGTAAGAATTAAATCATGAAGAAGATATCACTCATTGCGTTGTCAGTTTTCAGTGGTCTGATGATGGTTTTGCCTGTCAGGGCTGCTAAGATCACGGCAGAGAAGGTCGGATCAAAAATCAATGTGACAATAAATGGTAAATACTTTACCAGCTACATCTTCTCCGATGACGAGAAATATCCCTTCTTCTACCCTGTAAACGGGCCTCTTTCAGGTAGATCAGTCACATCGATGCGTAATGCAGAGTACCCGCACCATAGTTCTTTGTTTTTCGGATGCGACCTGGTTAATGGAGGTAACTACTGGCAGGAAGGACTTGAGCGTGGCAGAATAATCTCGGTTAATGCACAGATTATCAAGCAGGGAGGTGATTCAGTTGTAATTGCTGATGAATGTATCTGGAGCCGTCCCGGAGCGTTGTCCCCGGTAAAAGATACCCGTAAAATCATTATCACAGCTTCATCAGTTAACGTTAATCAGATTGATGTTGAAATAAGTATGGAGATGCTAATGGATGTTCACATACTTAAGACGAACCATTCTCTGTTCAGTGCAAGAATGGCAGCTGATCTATCAGTTAAAAATGGTGGAACAATGATCAATGCTGGAGGTGCAAAAAGTGAAAAAGATACATTCGGAAAAAGCTCTCCCTGGATAGATTATTATGGCAAAAGGGGTGAAATAATTGAAGGACTGGCAATTATGCAGCATCCCTCAAATCCATGGTACCCCTCACCATGGTTTACCCGCGACTATGGATTTATGTCGCCTACTCCAATGTACTGGCCACAGAACGGGGAAGAGACTTTTATGAAAAAAGGTACTATATTAAATCTCAGGTATCGGATTATGGTACATGCCGGAAGCAATACCGATGCTAAAATTGCAGAGGAATTCGAAAAATATAAAACTGAAAAATAAACCCACATCAATCGCTAGCGCGGATCTGCAATCCGCGCTAGCGTATTAAACTAAACTGTTTTTCTGCGAATTCAAAAAATGCAGGCCATATCCTTAGTGTGCTTTCTCCCGTAATCTACGGTAAATGCAGTCTTTCATATCGCACATACTGCAAGTATAGGGATTTTGCCTTACATTATGACCCACACCTATAATACCGCTAACAGACTTCACAGGATCCATAAGGGCTGAAGGAGTCAGGCTTATTCTGCAATAATTATCGGGAATAAGCTGAAATAATTTATGTTGTTCTGCGACATCCCATCCGCAATATCCGGGGCTGTACCTGTTGGTGATTTTTATCCCATCAGCTGCCATTGTCATCTCAAGATGATTCTGCATAAGGTCAGCTGCAGCCTCAACTATTTCACTTCCGACAACATCGTAGATATAGCCAGTCAACAGGTCTCCTTCCTTCATTGCCTTCCTGCTTCTGCTCCCAATCTCCTCACCTGCTGTACAGAGAAATACGACTATAAAATCAGATTTCTTAATCTGTCCGTAAACGATTTTTTTTACACTAAAAGCAACACCTTTTATTGCAACTGATTTTTCAGCATCATTAAACTTCACCCCCTGGAAAATTGTATATTCTGCTTTGATTCGGCAAATAGCTTCTGCTTCTTTTAATACTCCTGAAATAAGCTCTGATATTGTTTCCTGAGACTCACCCTCTTTATACCCGATAACCTGCTCAATCTGAAAGACATTGAGCTTCAGATCTGAAAAGTCAAATTGGAAAGTCGATTTTTTCATAAGTTTTATTGTGAATCTGCACTTGATTTATTTTACATATTAGCCTCTTCTCACTTAAACTCCTGAATCCACTAATAGTAGTTTTGCTCCCCAACCCCCTGCTTTGCTTCGCTGACCTTGCTGCGCCGAAGCGGCTACGCAAAGGCGCAGAGCTTAGCGCAGCGCCGTCGGCGCTCCGTCGCTGAAGCTTTGGAGCGTAGGCGACAAGCCTTAGGCGGCCGATGGAAAGCGAAGAAGGGGGGCTAAGAAAATGTTTGTTGCCATCCCTTCAGTCTGGCGCCTCCCTAAAATTGCCCACAGGGCAATTTCTTAACGGTCGGCCCGCTTTAGGGGGCAGGGGGTGAATTAGGGGTTTGGGTGAAAAGTCCTGCTTCTGTAACTATCCTTTGAACAACTGATTCCCAACCTAATGTCATCAAATGAATACCATTCACTCCCTTCTTGTTTTTTATCGAATCAATCATTTCCAGGGCAATCTGTACCCCTTCTTCAGGCGCTTCATCGCCTGCTTTCTCCATACGTTTTAAAATGTTTTCAGGCAGGAATACACCAGGCACCTTATTATGGAGATATAATGCTGCCTTAAAACTCTTAAGAGGTACAATACCTGCCAGTATGAACACCTTATTTAATATATTCCTTTTATCCAGCTCCCCAAGCCACAGATCAAGCCTGTCAGGTTCAAAAATAAGATTAGTCTGAAAGAACTGGGCTCCTGCATTTACCTTTTTATGATCTTTGATTGCCTGTAAGGCTGGGTCAGATGCAAATGGAGACGTTGCAGCACCAAGAAAAAATTTCGGAGGATCTTTCATCTTTCTTCCATCGAGATAGATACCTTCATCTCTCATTCTTCTCAGGATCCATAACATCTGTACCGAGTCGATATCCACAAAATTCATATCGCTCGTCGGAGAAGGTCCTACCCTGGGGTTGTCGCCGGTTATACAAAGGACATTCTTTACTCCAAATTGATTCGCGCCAACAATATTGGATTGCAGCCCTGTCCTTGTTGTATCGCGTGCGGTAATCTGCAATACCGGTTCAGCCTTAAGGTCAGAAGCCACTTTGCAGCAGGAAATACTCGACATTTTTGGAATGGCAGATGAAGAATCGGTGAAGTTAATTGCCGTAACATAAAGCTTTACCAGCTCAATACCTTTAACCAGTTTAGCAGAATTTGAACTCAGAGGAGGGGTCACTTCTGTTGCAACAACAAATTCACCATTTCGTAGCCGTCTTTCAAGGTTTGAGGCAGGTTCCTTATATGCAGCAGGATGATAATCAGAATCCCCCTGCCACCATCCGGGTTGCCTGACAGTTTTAAAAACAGAATCCCATGTTTCTGATTTCTTTTCTTTATCTTTTGATATTATTCCGGTTATGAATTTACCTGTTCCTACTTTCCGCACCTGCTTTATCACATCTCCCCATGTTTCTGTGCCGACTTTATTCCAGTCGAGGGGAGGCATTATTTCAAGAAGAGTCTCCTCCTTCCCGGTCTTTTGGGCCCTTTTATAAATGCAGTACCATACACACCTTCGTGTTTCATCAACATAACATTTCTTTTCAGGAGTCACACCCCCGCACGGACCATTCCTCATACCTTTTGGACATTCCATAGGGCAGATAAATGCTGTTTCCTGAAGCAGACAGTTCCCGCACATGCGACAACCAAAGACCGGACCCTTGATTAAAAGCTCTGTTTTAGCAAGAATCCGCCTGCTGAATTTTTCCCTTTTAAACGGATAAAAGGCAGGTTGCCATCTGCGTGCGGGTTTAATACCAGACATTAGTCAATTATATACTGAAATCAGGGTAAGTTAATGAATTACGAACGACTTTGAAAATACTCAACAAACCTTACTGCAAAATCGTCCCTTCCAAGAACCAGATCCGTGGCTCGAACTGCAGCTGTAATCTTCTCCGGATTAGCAATAGGACATGTTAACCCATTAAGTATTGATATTGCCATAAAAGCAGCATTAAGTGACTCCCTGTCAGGTAATCCGAACGATATATTACTTGCTCCCTGGGTGATATTATGTCCAAGCTTCTCATGTACAAGTCTGATAGTTTCAAGGGTCACAAGACAGGCATTCGGATCAGCGCTTACAGCCATTGCCAGTGGGTCTATAATCACATCTTCAGCCTTAATACCGGTTTTAACTGCCCTTTCAATTATCTTTTCTGCTATGGCCAGCCTTTTTTCCGGATCATGCGTTATTCCGTCATCATCCATACACAATCCGATTATAGCTGCACCATATTCTTTTGCAACCTGGAGGAGTGATTTCATTGAAGCCTCTTCCCCATTTACCGAATTAATCAGGCATTTTCCGGCAGCAACTTTAAGAGCAGCTTCAATAGCTTTTGGATTTGGGGAATCAAGACAGAGTGGAATGTCAAAATTTTTCTGGATCGCAATAACTGTCTCAGGAAGAAGTTTTACATCATCCACACCCGGAAATCCTACGTTCACATCAAGTACATCAGCCCCTGCTTTAATCTGACTTTCAGCCAGTTCAAGAACATAATCAAAATTTCTTTCCTGTAGTGTGGATACCAGTTTTTTTCTCCGGGTCGGATTAATACACTCCCCGATAATGATAACTGGTCCATTGGCATCAATAATTACCTCTCTGGTTTTTCCTTTAAGAATTGTTTGCATTATTTTGTGTATTAACCCCTTTTCCTGTCCAGCTTTAGCGGGATGATCTTAATACCTTCCCCCCGGAGGAAGGCCAGGATGGGGGTTATTTTCAATATAATAAATAGTATTTTATTTTCATTTTTCAACAGTTATTCAGCTACGACACAAGTTGTTTCAGGTAATTGACAGCTCCCTGGGGATCGGGGGAATAAAAATCGGCTCCTATCTTCTCACAGTACTCCCAGGTGACAGGAGCACCTCCGACAAGTACTTTTGAACCGGGATGCTTCTCTTTTATCGCAGTAACTGTTTTTTTCATGTTTTCCATTGTGGTCGTAAGTAAAGCAGATAATCCGATAATAGCCCCGGGATTATTATCTAAAGCTTTAAGAAATTTGTCAGTGCCAACATCAACACCCAGATCAATAACCTCCCAACCACCCCCTTCAATCATCATTGATACCAGGTTTTTCCCGATATCATGAAGGTCACCAGAAACTGTTCCTATTATGAACTTTCCCTTTCTTTTTGTTTCTCCCGACAGGAAGAAAGGTTTCAGATGTTTCATTGCGCTGTTCATCGCTTTTGCAGCCATTAGCATCTGGGGAACATATATCTCCCTCCTGCTGAATCTGTTTCCGACAACAGCCATTGCAGGGATCAGTGCATTTTCGAGTATTTCATCAGGTTTAATTCCATTATCCAGAGCACTTTTTGTCAGTTCATCTGCACCATCCTGACCTTTCATTTCCGGCGGATAAGGCGATACTTTATCGATTTTTCCCGATTCAACACATCGGGCAATTCTGTTTAGAATATCATTCATGGGTAAACAGGTTTTTTAATGATCTAAAATTGATAAATGTTTTTATATTTATCAAGGCAGGGTTAAAACTCATTTCAAATTTACAAATTAAATTAATTTCTGCAACCGATTGCAGAAAAAATAATAAGATGCTGCAACCATTTTATAAATTCTCCTGCTAAATTAATTAACTTTATGTCATAAAATTTTCCGGAGATATGAAAAACTCAATTCTTCTTATGAGCTTCATACTTGTTACTGCAGCTTCAGCCCAGAATAATACTGTCGGTATTTTTCAGTTCAAAACCAATATAGGCAATCCCAAAAATGCCGGTTCAGCTCAGTATAACAATACAGAGCAGGCATATTCAATTAAAGGATCAGGTTATAACATCTGGTTCGAACGAGATGAATTTCACTATCTGTACAATAAAATAAAAGGTGATTTCATCCTGACAGCAAATTTCGAATTTGTTGGTAAAGGAACCGAGCTTCACAGAAAGACCGGTTGGATGATAAGAGAGTCGACAGATGAAAAGTCACCACATATCTCTGCCACACTTCATGGCGACGGGCTGACTGTTCTCCAATGGCGGGGTTCGGCAGGAGCAGCAATGAGAGATCCTCAGGATGAAATATTTGCCGCCGATTCAAGCTATAATGTGATCCAGATTGAGAGGGCCGGTAAGATAATAACTATGCGGGCAGCCCATGTCGGTGAACCTTTGCAGATAATAGGTTCTCATGAGATGGGAAATTTAGCTGATGAAGTTCTGGCTGGATTGTTTGTCTGTTCTCACAATCCGGATGTTATTGAGGAGGCCAGAGTGTGGAATGTCCGCATTGACAAACCGGTTGGAGATAATTATAATCCCGGAAAAGAGGGATATCTTGGTTGCAGACTGGAAACGATGAACGTTGTTGACGGGAAAAGGAGAATAATTTATGAGAAACCCGGAAGGTTTGAAGCGCCAAACTGGATGCCTGACGGGAAAAAACTTCTTTTTAATATGGATGGTTTGTTATACAAATTAACTGTTGAAGGTGGAGAACCAGAAAAACTTAATACAGATTTCGCCAACAGGAATAATAATGATCATGGTATCTCATTTGATGGTAAGCTGCTTGCAATAAGTCATCAACGCGAGGGGTTACCTGGAGGTGGCTCAACTGTTTATGTACTTCCTCTCGAAGGAGGCCTCCCAAAAATGATAACAGAACACACACCTTCGTACTGGCATGGATGGACACCCAATAATAAAGAGGTAATATATGTTGCTCAGCGCGATGGAAAGACCGTTTATAACATATATAAGAATTCAATTTTGGGAGGGAAAGAGGTCGCGTTAACTGACATAAAGACCGGTGAACATGTAGATGGTTGTGAGTATTCACCAGATGGAAAATATATCTATTACAATGGAAATCATACTGGTACAATGCAGATATGGCGGATGAAACCTGACGGTTCGGGCAGGGAACAACTTACTTTCGACAAATATAATGACTGGTTCCCGCATGTCTCCCCCGATGGAAAGTGGATCGTTCTCATCTCTTTTCCTCCTGATATAGATCCAAACAGCCACCCTTCGTATAAACGTGTAATGTTAAGAATAATGCCCACTTCAGGAGGAGAGCCAAAAGTAATAGCATACCTCTATGGAGGCCAGGGGACAATAAATGTACCTTCATGGTCTCCCGACAGTAAACAGATAGCATTTGTAAGTAACTCGGGGAAATAATTCACAATAAATCATAAAAATCAGCCAATTAAATTTTATATTGAAAAATATTCTACATTTCCACCATTAAAATAATCTGTTATTATTGATGGGCTCTGGTATTTACACAGTACTTTCCATTCCGGTATTTGGAATACTTTATTGTTATACAGCTATCGGAGTTTTTATTGTAATTATTCTGTCATGGTTAAAAGCTAAAAATACTATCCGGTTCCTTTCCAGTATCTGGGCAAAATCAGTATTCCTGTTGATGGGGAAAAGACTTTCAATTGAGGGAAAGGGGAATATTAATAAAAATGATAGATACATTCTTATTGCCAATCATGCCAGTCTGTTTGATATTGTTGCAATCATGTCATTCTATCCTGAAGTATCATGGTTTGGACATGAACGTCTGTTAAAGGTTCCGGTGTTTGGCCTTTTTTTAAAACTGACAGATTATGTTCCGTTTAAAGAACCGACTATAAGGAACACCCGACATATGCTTGAGCAGCTTATCCAGAAAGCAAAAAACCAGTCTGTTGCACTATTTCCTGAAGGCACAAGAACACTCAACGGCAGGATCAATCCATTCTACAGAGGTTTTATTTACCTGTTCCGCACCAGAGAAATCGGGATTTTGCCAGTGACCTTAAATGGTTTCTATGACCTTAAACCAAAAAACCGGTTTTATATCAATTTTGGTTCAAAGCTGGATGTAGTTATTCATAAACCAATAACGAAGGAAGAGTTGATAAATAAAAGTGATAATGAAATAATAGATACTGTTAAAACTGTTATTGAATCAGCTTATCATTAAAGAGTAAATATGCAAAGGAAAGAGTGGGTTTTTATTGTTAACCCAATAGCCGGGAACGGTTTCGCGAAAACGATTGTACCCGAAATTGAGGAGATGATAAAGAAGTATAATGTCGACGGTGAAATAGTTTTTACGGAAAGATGCGGTCATGCTACTGAGCTCTCAGGAATGTACTTCGAAAAAGGTTTCAGGTACATAATTGGTGTCGGTGGTGATGGAACCATGAATGAGATTGCAAGGCCATTAGTTAATAAGAAGGATGTTGTTGCCGGTATTATTCCCGCCGGTACAGGTAACGATTTTATACAGATCCTTGGTTTCCCCAACCGGTTTAAGGAAGAGCATTGGGAAATTTTTTTCAAAAGAAATGTAATTGGAATGGATGCCGGATTGGTGAATGGGATGATTTTTCTTAATGGGATGGGGCTGGGCTTCGATGCACAGGTGGCTGCTGAGAATTATACAGAACAAGGTAAAGTAAAGAGGGGAGGGGCATATAAATATATTTTGCAGATAATAAAGACCCTTCTCTTCTTCAGAGAGAAAAGGATGATAGTGACGGAAGGAATTAATAAACATGAAACCGATTGCTTTATAAATACAATTTCAATAGGCAGGAGATTTGCAGGTGGTTTTTTCCTTACTCCAAAAGCAATAGCAAATGACGGATTACTGGATGTCTGCATGATTAAAAGACTGAATCTTATTCAGAGGTTCCAGATATTACTTAAAGTCCCTAAAGGTCAGCACATTACAGATAAAAAGGTTAATTATTATCAAACCCCGGAAATAGAACTTGAATTCACTGAAGAGGTTCCTTTTCACGTTGACGGAGAATTGTTCTTTTCAAAAAAATTTAATGTTGGTATAATTTCCGGAGCTTTAAATACAATTTACAATCCTGATGGGAACCATTTCTTCAAAAGATAGCGAAACGGGAAAAAGTTATATCGCCTTTTTTGACCTTGACCAGACAATAATTCATGCAAACAGTGGCAAACTACTTGTTATGCATGCTTATAAAAGTGGTATGATGACTGGTATGGATCTTATCAGGGGGATATTGCTCTCATTCCTGTACAGGTTCAATCTAAAAGATACTGAAAGGATTATAGCTGACATGGTAAAATGGGTCGCCGGAGTTCCAGAAAGTATCATGAAGGAACTTTCGTTAGAAATATTTGATAAATATCTGTTAAAATCGATCTCTCAGGGAGCCAGATCAGAACTTGGATTTCATAAAGACAATCATGCAAAAGTTGTAATTCTGTCTTCAGCATTATCTCCTGTTTGTCAGGTCGTTGCGGACCATCTTGAGATGGATGATGTTATTTGTTCAAAACTTGAAGTTGTTGATGGTTTATATACAGGACGACCCTCCGGGAAACTCTGTTTTGGTGAAGAAAAGGAAATCAGGCTTAGGGAGTATTGTGAAAAAGATAACAATAAAGTCAAAGATGCATGGTATTTCGGCGATTCGATATCGGATCTGCCGGCGCTTAAAGTCGTGGGTCATCCGGTATGCATTAACCCTGACTGTAAGCTTAAAAAAACAGCAAAGGAAAAAGGATGGGAAATTAATTACTGGTCGTAAAAAATAGTGGAATCATTTAAGTAAATTTAGGAAGTGACCCTGTTGCTTAATAACATTGGATTAATTACCTCAAAAATTATAACAATGAGCAGATTAATAATTATTTTTTTCGTTTTGGCAATTCTTGTTTCATGTAATAAGGCAGTTGACAAGAGAATTGATTATCCTGTTACAAAAAAAGGCATAGTTGCTGACACCTTCTTCGGAACTGTTGTCCCTGACCCTTACCGCTGGCTTGAAGATGATCTTTCCGAGGAAACAACTGCCTGGGTCCAGGAGCAGAACCGGGTCACATTCGGGTATCTTGAAAAAATACCTTACAGGGAAGAAATAAAGGAACGTCTTACAAAGATGTGGAATTATGAGAAATACACAATCCCTTTTAAGGAGGGCGATTACACTTACTTCTCAAAAAACAACGGACTGCAGAATCAGAATGTTTTTTATCGTCAGAAAGATGGTGGAGAACCTGAACTGTTTCTTGATCCGAATAGCTTTTCCGCTGATGGCACAACCTCCTTAGGAGAGATGGGATTTTCAAAGGATGGAAGCAAGGTTGCTTATTCAATTTCTGAAGGAGGGTCTGACTGGCGCAAAGTAATCACAATGGATGTCATAACAAAGGAGATAATCGGAGATACTTTGATTGATATTAAGTTCAGCGATATTTCATGGCAGAAGAACGAAGGGTTTTATTATTCAAGCTATGAAAAACCGAAGGGTAGTGAGTTATCTGCAATGACTGATCACCATAAACTCTATTACCATAAGCTTGGCACAAGGCAATCCGAGGATAAGGTAGTTTTTGGAACCGACAAGATCAGGAGGTATGTTGGCAGCAATGTAACGGAGGATGGCAGATATCTTGTTGTTACAGCCGCTATCTCTACTACAGGTAATGAATTATATATTAAGGATCTGACCAAACCGACAAATGGTTTTACTGAAATTGTTGGCAATTTTAATAACGACCATTATATTATTGATAATGAAGGAACAAAACTATTTATTGTCACTAATCTGAATGCACCAAATAAAAGAGTTGTGACCGTAAATGCAGAAAAACCGGGGCTTGAAAACTGGATCGATTTTATACCTGAGACCGGAAATGTCCTTGACGTCTCAGTCTGCTCCGGATATTTCTTTGCCCATTATATGATCGATGCAATCTCGAATGTAAAACAATATAATAAAAGCGGCACCCTGGTACACGAGATAGCACTTCCTGGCATCGGAAGCGCATCAGGCTTTGCGGGGAAGAAGAAAGATAAAGAAATCTATTATTCCTTCACAAACTATACAACTCCTTCTACAATTTACAGAATGGATCCCGAAACCGGAGATGCTCAGGTTTACAAAAAACCTGCTGTGGCATTTAATGGTGATGATTATGAGTCGAAACAGGTGTTCTATAAATCGAATGATGGGACCCGTGTTCCAATGATAATTACATATAAGAAAAATACCCCTCTTAACGGAAAAAATCCAACAATGCTTTATGGTTATGGCGGATTCAATATAAGCCAGACCCCGGGATTTGGAATAGCACCTGCCCTCTGGCTTGAAATGGGAGGCATTTATGCAGTGGCCAATATAAGGGGTGGTGGCGAATACGGAGAAAAATGGCATCTTGCCGGCGCAAAAATGAATAAGCAGAATGTTTTTGATGATTTCATTGCTGCGGCTGAGTATCTCATTGACAATAAATATACTTCGTCCGATTTTCTTGCAATAAGAGGTGGATCGAACGGAGGGCTTCTTGTAGGCGCGGTAATGACTCAGCGACCCGATCTTTTTAAGGTGGCTCTTCCGGCTGTAGGTGTTCTTGACATGTTAAGGTATCATAAATTTACTGCCGGGGCAGGCTGGGCTTACGACTATGGCACATCAGAGGAGAGTCCGGAAATGTTCAACTATCTCATGAAATATTCTCCCGTTCAGAATGTGAAAGAGGGAACAAAATACCCCGCAACACTTATCACAACCGGAGACCATGATGACCGTGTTGTGCCGGCACATTCGTTTAAGTTTGCTGCACAACTTCAGGCTAAACAAACAGGTACAAATCCTGTATTATTAAGAATAGAGACTAAAGCCGGGCATGGAGCAGGAACCCCGGTCAGAAAATCCATTGAGCAATATGCTGATATCTTCAGCTTTACTCTCTGGAACATGGGAATTAAGAAGCTGAAATAAATTTTATCTTATAACAAACTCTTTAACAGTAATTTCACCAAAAGCAACGTTTAAAAAAGGTTTACCATTTTTAAGTCCTACATTCCCAAATCCGGTTTCTGTTGAAATAAAGCTGGTAAAATCGCCAATTTTCGAATCAATGTGCAACTCCTGGGTCAAGGCATCGTACCTGGCGCCTGTAAGCCCCTGTAACATTGCAAAGCTCGACATTGCCCTTGCATACCAGTGGCCACATTCATATTCGTCAAAAGGATTTCTTACCCTGCCATCGTACCTGTTGCGGGCAGCACGAACAATCTCCAGACCTTTTTCAACTTCTCCAATCATCATAAGATGCGAAGCAACCTGATACTCTATACCGGTCCATACCTCGTTACTGTAAACAAAGGGGAGTGAAAGCTTTTCACCTTTGGGCCAGGTGCACAGCAGCAAACCACCCTCATCTCCCAGAGCATAAGAAGGACGTTGGGGATTTGAATGATTTGTCAGGTCTTCTTTAAAATTATATTTAAACACTGAATTTAAATGACTTGCAACCTTAGTTGAATCAATAATGTTTTTCAATCCACTCACCTCTCCTATCCATGCGCCCAGGACTCCGTCTGAAAGGCAACCTTTGCCATACTGGTATTTTGGCCCCTCTTTCCGAAGTAGCTCCCGGGCTTCATCAGAATAATCGGAGTTCCATGCACCTTCCGAAGCCTTAACCGGATCGGGAGCGCTTAATCCCTCCCATTTTATCTTCTGTATAAAATACTCTCCATCATACAGTTCTGTTTCCATTGCTTGCTTTCCTTTACCATAAAGCATTTCATATATGTGGACATCCTCTCCCAGGAACCTGCCCATTTCAGAGATTGCTTTTAATGCTCCCAGATAGAAACTTGTACACATACCATCGGGTCCCCAGAATTCAATATCATAAGTATTATGGTGGGGTTCCTCAAGAGTGCCGGTATTCCTGGGATCCCATGTTTTAATGCAATAATCCATACTTTGAGTTACATTGGGATACATTTTCTTCAGCCATTCATTATTGCCGCTTATGTGCCAGTCGCGGTACACTTTCATGATCCCTCCCAGCTGTCCATCAGATGCTGCATAGAAGGTAGTTGCTACCGGCCTGATTGGTAAAGCTGATCTGAAAGTCTGATGTCCCTCTTTATCCTGGCTCGGGAAAAATTCAGTTTCCCTGAGTGTGCGTTCAAGTTTGGGGAACAGGTGCGGGATTGCCTGAGCATAATTCCAGACATGTGTACAAGAACCTGCACAGCAGCCTGAGTTATCACTGCAACCCTCAAAACTCCAAAGCTTGCCGTCGGGCTGACGCAAAACGGTTGGTGACTTAAGTATTGTAAGATTTGCAGCAATGGCCTCGGTCACTTCGGCCGGCAGAGTACCGGAATAGAATGTTTCCCTGAACAGCTGTGACTTTTTAAACAGATCATTATAATTTGTTTTCCAGTAATTTACTACCTCTTCTATGCCTGAAAATTTTCCTGAATACCAGGGTTTGTAAAATGGCAGATTACACGAACAGTTTGGATCAGTACACACTTCTTTTTCAACCTCCTCAGAATCTTTACCATATTTAAAGTTTGTATCAGGAACGTACCATGCCATCATCAGGCGGATCACTTTTGTTTCTCCGGGATTTAATGTAAAGGGGACATACAGTGAAGCTCCAGGAGCCACCTGATCAACGGGTGGATTATCTTTTGTTTCTCCTTTCAGGATTGTATTCCATGCCATTGTCAACGGATCCCACCAGCCGCCTCTGAACCAGCAATAATCAACTATAGTTCCCGGTTCATTTGTTAAAATTGCAAAATCTCCTTTTGTTTCAGGCTTATCTTTTGAGCCAACTTCAGAAAGGATAAATCCGTTTTGTATTGGTTTTATGGAAGCTTTCCCGTTTTGCTGAGTCATAAAATTCACTGAATTATACGAGAAAACAGCCTCCAGTTTTGCTGACCCCGTGTTTCTGAAAGAGTATTCAATTCCCCCGACAGGAAGACTTGAATTATCAGCATCAGTTGGGATAAAGGGGCTCCATCCGGTCATCTGAACTTCGAGAGGAAGATCCTTATCTTTCAGGTCAATATAAGCAAACGGGAATCTGGCCAGGAATTTTGTATCCTCAAAACGGGGAAGACCGTAACTGGCTCCTGACGAACCATTTGCAGAATTGGGAGTGCCAAATTTCTTCCACTCAGGCACCTGCCCTTCCAATACAAGGGCATTGTTTTCCAATCCTTTTACCGAAATGGCTGCAAACATGCAGGGTTCATTAAAAACTTCAGGACGGTTACGCACCGACATATGTGATATTGCTCCGGTACCTTCAATACAAAACATGCCTGCCCCTATTCCTCCAATCGGGAATGCTATCCGGTCGAGATTCTTTCCTGAGTAATAACCGTTATATTCATGACCATCCTTATTATTCGATCCTTCCTTCTGCGAACAGGAGAGGAATAACAAGCTGAAAATGATCACAACAGATAAATGATATTGAATAAATCTTTTCATCTCAGATTATATAATTCAAATAAGGGAATATCTCAATCATTGAACTGGTCCCGGAACTCAACTGGCCAGAATATTTGTCAACCTGTCACACAGATCCTTTAATCCTTCAGGGGTATCGCCACCGGGCTGCTCAATTGTTGTCCAGTCATTATATCCGATCTCATCAAGAGCTTTCATCACGGCACTCCAGTTGACATCACCCTCCTGCAGTTTTACTTTAAATCCTGCAGATTTGCCCTGTGCATCAGCTATTTTCCGGCTATATTCTTTGATATGGACTTTAGCAATTCGTTTCCCAAGTATTCTTATCCATTGCTCCGGCCAACCGTAGGCCAGAATATTTCCGCAATCGAAATAAAACTTCACCATTGGACTTTGAAACTGATCAACGTAATTTGCTGCTTCCATAGGACTTAGCAGAAAATTGTTCCAGACATTCTCGATCGCAATTCTCACATTTAATTTTTCAGCCAGCGGGATAACTTTTTTAATCTCCTCAACTGTTAGTTTCCAGCAATCATCGTAGCTGACTGTATCACTTACACGACCGGGAACCAGTAAGATAGTATCAGCTCCATATGCTTTTGCATCTTCCAGGGTTACTTTCAATGCTGCCAATCCTTCCTCGCGCACTTTTGGATCGGGATGAGATAATGGAGATTTCCAATGTTGCGCTCCACATACACTTGGGATCGGGAAACCCGTGGTGTCCCGTGCTTTCATTACTTCATTCCTGTCAAGATGGCTCATCACTTCAATCCCGTCAAAGCCTGCCAGCTTTGCAGACTGAAATTTTTCCAATATGGTCTTCCCTACTCCATTACTACCCCACATAATCCCTTTTCTGATGCTCCTTTTTGCCGGTGTCAAAAATTCTGAAAGCCCCGGAACAGCAGCAGATGAAAGTATGGCAGTAACCATAAACGATTTTTTTGCAAATTGTCGTCTGTTCATATCTTCAAGATTTTTTATTAAATATTTATAATAATTAGCTTAAAATTATTTGGATTCAGCGCCTATAACAGGTATTGTTTCAGGTATCCCGGGGACCGGACCAAAAGCATAGGTTTTAGGTCCAAGATAGAGATCAGAATTGAGAACCTCTTCCCATGTAACATCTTTTCCGGTATAGGCTGACATACGACCCATAATAGTTATCAGTGTAGAGTTTACCTGTGCGTCGGCGTCATTTATGATATTTCCGGTACGGATAGCTGTCACAAGATTTATATGTTCCTGTACATAAGGATCTTTCACTTTCCATGTCTCATCAGTTGCACCTTCTTCAGGATAAGGATACTTCCAAATTTCTTCACCCTTCAGATTAAAAAGGGTTCCTTTTGCGTCTGCAAATCCATCGGTTCCGGTAATTAACTGCTTTGTCATATTGCTGCAGCCTGTTATTTGCCTTGCTGCACAATGGGTTTGCATACCGTTGTCATAAACATATTCAATGCTGAAGAAGTCGTACTGATCACCAGTTATTCTTCGCTGACGACCGCCCCAGCCAATTGCTTTTACAGGATTCTTTCCTAAATACCAGTTCATCACATCAATTTCATGGATAAATTGTTCTACAATATGGTCGCCTGATAACCAGCAGAAATTAGCCCAGTTTCGAAGCATATACTCCATATCTGTCCACCCGGGTTGTCTTTTTATTACCCACAACGAACCACCATTACGTATGATATGTGCACTGACAATCTCACCTATTTCTCCGTTAGCTACTCTTCTCCAGGTTTCCATAAAATCTTTTTGCGACCTGCGTATGGTACCGCTTACAATACAAAGCCCATTTTGTTTTGCTCTTTCAGATGAAACCATAACTGAACGTGCACCAACAGGGTCGACAGCACATGGTTTTTCCATGAAAATATGTTTACCGGCTTTTACAGCAGCCTCAACGTGCTGCGGACGGAAATGCGGAGGAGTGCAAAGTAATAAGATATCCACTCCTGAGTCAATCACCTTTTCATAATTATCAAACCCCAAAAAACACTTTTCATCAGGAATATCAACATTTTTCTGTGCTTTTAGTTCTGACCGGCATTTGTCAAGACGATCCTGAAAAACATCACCTAATGCAACAATCTGAAGATTAGGACCTGCATCAAGGAAGTTGATTGCAGCCCCGGTTCCTCTTCCTCCGCACCCTACCAGTCCGGCTTTGAGTACTTTACCATCCGGGGCCTGATTCAGTAATGGAGGAAGTTCAATCTTTTTCCTTTTTGGCTCACCTCTTTTACAGGATGTAATTAAGTTTGCTGCTCCAATTGTCCCTATTGCAGCCAGTGTTGTTCTGGAGATAAACCCGCGCCGGCTTAAATCTTCTCCATCTGATGATCCGGCTTTCTTAATACTTTTCATATCAGTAATAATTTTAGTTTGATCAATATACCTCAAGTTCCTGCCAGGAAGGTATTTTCGGGAATTTTGAATGAGGATCAGCCTGGTACCAGAAACATACTGAGGCAATATCCGATTTTTGTGCAAGGTATCTTCCACCCTGTCTCCAACCCAGGTCCTGGATGGTGATTTTCAGATCTTTATCAAACCTTATCGGATCCATTATATGCCAACGGTACATCCCAAACCGTTGCATCACGTTGTAATGTCCGTCACCCCTTATAACCTGGTGTAATCCGGAATAAGGTGTACAAAACTCAGTATAGACTACCTCTTCGACACCTGCAGCATTCTTTTTCCTTGTGTCAAAATCATAAGATCCGCAGAAATAGTCTTCTGTCCCGGTTCCGCAAATAGTCGGGAATTTTGTATCGCCATCAATAAAGAATTTAATCTCACCTTCACCCCACCATCCGTTATTATTTACACCGCAGGCTAAATAGACTCCTACATAGTGACCCTTTCCTTTTATACCATCCACGATAGTATAGTCAGAAGTCACATTAGGATTGAGCCGTCGGAATTGTGCATGGAAATAGCCTGCATCAGCAGGCACATCTGTTAAAGTATAGTCAATCTGG
Source organism: Bacteroidia bacterium (assembly GCA_041480425.1). Taxonomy (GTDB): domain Bacteria; phylum Bacteroidota; class Bacteroidia; order Bacteroidales; family VadinHA17; genus LD21. The sequence continues at coordinate 4,472 of JBGOZX010000045.1, read as the reverse complement.
TAAAATAGAGTCATAGGATCCTGGTCACCTACATTTTCCATAGTTATCCTGCATTTTTTCCGGAAAGGCATTACCCAGTAACAATTAAAAGCGCTTCCGGGATTTACACAAACTGCATTGGATACCAGGGGAGCATACTGGTTCCATCCCATTCCGAAGAAATCACCCACAGGGCATTCTACTGAGGGCTCTGTTTCATCATCCCAATAAATACGCAAAATTGAAAAACGCCATTTCCCTGCTGGTGTCATCCAGATGTGCTGGACTGCACCCGGTCCATCAATCACAGCCATGGTAAAAGTCTCACCAGGTTTAATTCTGACATAAGGATTAACTTTCCATCCTTGCCCGAGGTCGCGGGCAGCATTAAAAGCATTGGCTGTATTAGGCTGGTCTTTATCCTCGGGGCGGGCCATACCAGCCTTCCCTTTCTCCCCTGAGAAGTTCTCAGGACTGATTGAGCGTGTTTTTGCATCGGATAACCTGTAAAGATTACCCATGTTCATGTCAAGGCCGTTAAATTTATTCTGCGAAAATGCAAGAAATGGCAGAAAGCAAATCATTAAAATAACCGTCAGGATTTTTTTCATATTATTAAAATTAGATTGAGGTTTACAATTTAATCTAAAATTAATAAATTGAAGGGAATTGAAGAGAGATATTTTAATGAATCTGAAAATTGAATAAAAAACCGGATTTGCAGATTCAGTTTTTGATAGGGATGGAAACACCTTTTTCGTTGAACTATGCCAAATACTTAATTGACTCGTTTTTTATTAACTTTGGATCGATTAAATCACCAATGGTCTGAAAACTAATAAATGAATTTATTCAAAAAGAAATATTTGTTTTCAATATACCTACTTTTAAATCTCACTGCCAGTTTAAATTCTTTTTCTCAGATATCTGATAAAACTATTATTAAAGGTGTTGTTGTCGATGCCAATACCGGTGATCCCCTTTCTTTTGTCTCCGTTGTTCTGAAAGGTACGACCGTTGGGACTGTCACTGATAAAGGAGGAAAGTATAATATTGAAACGAATGTGCCGGCAAACAATATTGTGTTTTCATTTATAGGTTACCAGACCGAATCCCGAAGTGTAAAACAGGGTACAGAACAGACTATCAACATAAGTTTAAAACTTTCCTCAATTACTCTTGATGAAGTTATTGTTAAACCTGCAAGAAAGAACTACAAAAACAAAAATAATCCTGCAGTTGAGTTGATTGAAAAAGTAATTGATAAAAAGGCTGTAAACAGAAAAGAAGAATACAACTACCTGGAATATAAAAAGTACGAAAAAATACAGTTTGCTTTAAGCAACATAACTGAAAAGTTCAAACAGGGTAATCTATTCGCAAAATTCAGGTTTGTATTTGATAACATAGATACCACAAAACGGATAGGTAATAATATTCTTCCTCTGTTCATTAAAGAGGCACTTTCTGATCATTATTACCGGAAAGATCCCGAAGCAACAAAAGAAATAATCCGTGCAGAAAAAACAATCAATCTTGATAAGTATCTTGACAATAAGGGCGTTTCTGCAAATCTTAACTATCTGTATCAGAATATAAATATTTACAATAATGAAATTTTGTTTCTGACAAACAAGTTCTTAAGTCCTATTGCCAACAGCGCTCCAGTTTTCTACAGATATTATATTATAGATACATTGTCTGTAAATAACATTAAATGTATAAGATTATTTTTTGAGCCCCGGAACAAATCGGATTTCCTTTTCCATGGAAACCTCTATATTACCATGGATAGCAGTTATGCCGTCAGGAAGATCGATATGGGGATAAATAAGAATATTAACATTGATTGGGTACAGGATATCAGTATCACACAGGATTTTGATCAGTTCGGGGAGAAAGTCTGGTTGCTTTCTAAAGAGGAAATATCAATTGATTTTGGGATCATAAAAAACTCCCTGGGTTTGTATGGGCAACGTACTATCTCTTACAAAGATTATAAAATCAATGAACCTATTAATGAAAAGATCTTCAGAGGTCCGGAGAAGATTGAGAAACTTGATCCCTCCGCAAATAGTTCAGGTTTTTGGGAATCAAACCGGTATGTTCCCCTTTCCAAATCAGAAAGTGGAATCTATACAACAGTTGACAGCATAAAAAAGATTCCTGCATTCAAAAGAAGAATGGATATTATTATGCTGCTTACCACTGAGTTTCTGAATCTAGGTAAAATAGAAATCGGACCTGTCGGAAATTTCTATAGTTTTAATACTGTTGAAGGATCCAGATTCAGATTCGGAGGAAGGACAACCCCTGATTTCAGTAAAAAAATAACTTTTGATGGATATGCGGCATACGGCCTGAATGACAAAATTTTTAAATATAACGCTGGGATAACCTATTCGTTTACACCAAGGACAATTTACCAGTTCCCCGTAAAATCAATTAAGCTTAGCTATCAGAAGGACACCAGAATCCCGGGACAGGAACTTCAGTTTGCAGAGGGAGATAACTTATTCTTATCTTTTAAAAGAGGGGTGGATGACAAACTGCTGTTAAACAACACTTTTAAAGCCGAATACCTTAATGAATCTAAAAATCATTTCTCTTACCTGGTTGGTTACAGCTTTACGCGGCAGTCGCCGGAAGGTAATCTTCATTTCAGCACTGATGAATATCTTTCGACGCTAAATGATATCAGAAATTTAAGTATTTCTGAGTTCTATCTGAATCTGCGTTATGCCCCCAATGAATCATTTTACCAGGGGAAACTATACAGAGATCCTTTCCCCAATCAGTATCCTGTTATTCAGTTAAAATTTGCAGGCGGGTCAAAATCGATAAATAACGATTTTAATTACTTAAGGCTTCAGCTGAACATAAGCAGAAGATATTATATTTCTATCCTCGGATATACGGATGTCTTATTTGAAGCGGGGAAAATATATGGAAAGGTACCTTACCCTCTATTGTTTATACACAGGGCAAATCAGACATATTCTTATCAGAAGAATTCTTACAACCTTATGAATTTCCTTGAGTTCGTCAGTGATCAATATGTTTCACTTAATGTGGATCATTGTTTTAACGGATTTATTTTCAATAAAATACCACTTCTGAAAAAACTCAAGCTCAGAGAAATTGTTACCTGTAAGGTTTTATACGGAGGGTTAAGCAAAAACAATAATCCTGATTATCAGAATGATCTGTTTAAATTCCCGACAGACATCAACGGTACGCCTTTTACTTATACACTCGAAAAAAAGCCTTATATCGAAGCAAGTGTTGGTATTTCAAATATTCTGAGGATATTCAGGGTCGATCTGATTAAACGGTTTACCTATCTCGATCATCCGAATGTTTCAGATATCGGAATCAGGGTTCAGTTCAGATTTGATATTTAGCAAGATAAGAATTCTAACTTTTTGGTACTGGTTATTAATTAAAAAGCCGGATCCACGAATCCGGCTTTATCAATCTAACTGATGAAAAAGATATACTTATAAGTGTACCCATTTTCACGCAGCCACCAGCGCAATGCTTTGGCGATCTTTCGTCTTCTGAGTAAGACCGTCCCAATTTCATTTGATGTTATCCGATAAAATGTTTTCATGTCTTTATGTTTTTTATTATTTTTTTCATCTTAAGTTTCTTCCCACTCTAAAAGTCAAAATCCTAATAAATAATTATTGACCATGATGGTGAGATTTTAAATTAAATTTTCCCCTTTTTTCAAATGTTTGTTTACAAGATAAAATTAGAATATATAATTATACCTGTCAAGCGCCTAGAGCCCAATTAGTGGGAAAACGGAACGTTATTAATTTTTTTTATCAATGAAAAACAGACGAATAATTACGAGGATAAACTCTTAATACCCGAAAAGAGTTATTTCGTCAAAAATGGTTCAAAATTTACTAAGAATTCCGGGGAAACCTGATCAATAAGGTCTGTCACCTGGACGGAATGCAATGATAATCAGAGTCGTATAAACACCATATCATCCATTATTCAGAAAGACAGGATTTTGACCAACGGTTTATTAAAAATGATAAAAATTAAATAAAACCCTTCCAAATGATATCATCATTACGGAATTTATTGTTTGACAATCCTTTTTTCCTGACTTCGACACTTTTTCAATCCCTTCAACATAAACCATAATAAATCAGCATTTTAACTTAGGGAAAATGTTAATGTTGGGTGTCCCGGGCTGATTTTTACCTTTGGGACATGTTTGTCAGGAAGAAAAGGAATGGAAGTGGTTCTGTAAGTGTCCAGTTGGTTAAAACCGACGGTAATTGATAATCAATAATTTGGGTGTCCCAGTGTCGAAGTCAGGAAAAAAGGTCCGCTGGTCATGCTAAAGAAACTAGTGTCATGTCAATCGTTAATTGACGGATAAAGTCTTTTTAATTTTATTCTGGCATCCTTTGTGGTGAACTGCCAATTTATTTTTGATTTCTTACTATTTCTGATTTGCATCCATGCTT
>JBGOZX010000044.1:0-28652 GCA_041480425.1 Bacteroidia bacterium | reverse complement strand
CCTGCTGCATTGGTAACTGTATAAGTGTATGTGCCTGTTGCTAAGCCGGATATAGTTCTACTGGTAGTGTTTCCTGCTATTGATCCCGGATTAATAGTCCAGCTTCCTGATGGTAAACCACTTAATACTACGCTTCCTGTTCCAACTGTACAGGTAGGTTGTGTGATGGTGCCTACTGTCGGTGCTGCCGGTAACGCATTAACGGTTATGTAGTCCGTCTTTATTTCATCATCAGACCCCCCACTATCTGTCACAGTAAGGCTGACTGTCACAGTTCCAGATCCAGTGTATGTTACTGTATGCGGACCTATTCCTGTCGCCGTGGTGGGTAAAGCATTTGCTCCAAAATTCCAGCTATATGTCGGTGTGCCTCCTGTAAGGGTGGAATTATCTGTAAATACAACGCTGGATCCACTACAAACTGCTGTAATATTTGCATTGAAATTTGCAGTCGGCTGCGCCCATCCCCTCCCTGTCATCAACAAAAAAAGACTAACCACAAGCAAAACTCTGGTCAGTCTTCTATTATTAACACATTTAATTATTGAATGAAAAATAAATTTCATATCGGATGTTATATCTTAAATTCCCAAGATAATCTTTAAAAGTATTTATAAATGGATATTATGAGGTATAAGGTTGAGATAGCTGAACAAAAATATATTTTAATGCTTTGAAACATCAAATTACGGCAATGAAAGTTAAGAAATATTTTGAAAATGAAAAATTTTCCATTGATATTTCCGATTCTCGGTTTTCAACTTTTTTATCCTGAATAAGTATTCCATTTATGTCGTAAAGTCGAAACCTCAGATTTTCGTAGTCGATGGATTCAACAATAGTTTAACGAACTTTGTTGTTGGACTAGGGAGAATTTTGCATTTATGGGGAATCTCCCTTGCATTACTCATTCCGGTTACTATCGAAATTTCATATTAGTCACCCTATGGATGTCCGTTCCGCGTCAGTGGAACAATCTTCTCTATCTGACGAAGGCGGGCTTCTTTGCTCCTGGTGGTTTGGTTTGAATCTTTCACTAGAAAATTAAACTTTTCCCCTCCCGCATTGTTGATTATTATAATATCTAATTTCACATCATGATTTTCTCTAAGAGGAGCGATAATATTATTCACCGGAAGAAAGTTGGGAATAAGGCCGATGACAAGGTTAATAATAATTCAGGTTCTGTTGAAGCAATGGAAAAGGATTCCAATGCAGGGGAACGGATTCCTGATCATAAGAGTGTTATAAAACAATTCCCGGTTACGGGTATGTCATGCGCCTCGTGTGCAAGTAATGTAGAATCAAAGCTTAACAGTATACCAGGTGTTGTGAAAGCAGAAGTTAATCTTGCTTCCCAAACCGCTATGATCGAATTTGTGCCATCAGTCGTAAAACCACAGAATTTAAAGGAAACAATCACTTCCATAGGATACGATCTGATAATCGATGAATCGGAAAATGCAAAGGAAGAACTTGAGAATCTTCAGCAGCGAAGATATAAGTCTCTTAAAAACAGGACAATAGGGGCAATTATTCTGGCCATACCACTGGTCCTTATCAGTATGTTTTTTATGAATATTCCATATGCAAGCTATATCGAGTGGGCACTGGCAACACCTATTGTAATATGGTTGGGCCGGGGCTTTTTTATTAATGCCTGGAAACAGACTATTCACCGAAGTGCAAACATGGATACCCTGGTATCTTTAAGCACCGGTATTGCATATCTTTTTAGTGTATTTAATACACTTTTCCCACAGTTCTGGCATAACCGGGGCCTTCATGCCCATGTCTATTTTGAGGCTGCCGGGGTAGTTATTGCTTTAATACTCTTAGGCAAACTGCTTGAAGAAGGAGCAAAAGCAAATACTTCGTCCTCAATTAAAAAGCTGATAGGCCTGCAACCAAAAACAGTAATTAAAGTTAAAGCAGACGGTACCACGAAAGAGTTTCTTATTGCTACAGTCAAACCAGACGATATTATACTTGTAAAACCCGGAGAAAAGATCCCTGTTGATGGGATCGTGACCCAGGGCAGCAGCTATATTGACGAAAGCATGATTACAGGAGAACCTGTCCCTGTTATCAAGGAGAAAGGTTTAAAGGTTTTTGCCGGGACTGTTAACCAGAAAGGAAGTTTTCAATTTATTGCTGAAAAAGTGGGAGCCGATACCCTCCTGAGCAGCATTATCAAAATGGTACAGGAAGCTCAGGGGAGCAAAGCACCTGTACAAAAACTGGTTGATAGAATAGCAGGGATATTTGTTCCTGTAGTCGTTGTAATCTCTCTTATTACCTTATTAATATGGTCGATATTTGGCGGAGATAAAGGATTTGTCCAGGGCTTAATGGCTATGGTCACAGTACTGGTTATTGCCTGTCCATGCGCACTGGGGCTGGCAACACCTACTGCAATAATGGTTGGGATAGGCAAAGGGGCTGAAAATAATATTCTTATAAAAGATGCCGAAGCTCTTGAGCAGGCACATAAAATGAATGCCATCGTATTGGATAAAACGGGCACCGTGACTGAAGGCAAACCATCAGTTGAAAAAATAGAATGGCTCAATGATAATGAGAAAGCAATAAACATTAGTATTCTATATAGTCTTGAAAAATTATCCGAACACCCTCTGGCTGATTCCGTTGTCAATTATCTTAAAGAAACCGCCTCTCCTGTCCTGATGGAGGAAGTAAACAGCATTACAGGTAAAGGGATTGTAGGCAGATGCAATCAGACAAAATATTTTGCCGGAGGTATTAAGATAATAAATGAGAACAATATAAAAATCGAAGCCAGACTTGAAGAGCTTGCCAGGCGATGGGAAGAGGAGGCAAACACTGTAATTTATTTTGCTGACAACAATAATGTACTTGCGGTTTTATCTGTTTCGGATAAGATTAAAAACAGTTCAGTAAAAGCCATTCAGCAACTTAAAAATATGGGAATTGAAGTTTCCCTTGTCACAGGCGACAATCTCAAAACCGCAGAAGCCGTAGCAAAAAAGACCGGTATTGGCAGGTATAAGGCTGAAATGCTGCCGTCGGATAAAGCTGCATTTATTACATCCCTTCAGAAAGAAGGGAAAATTGTCGGTATGGTTGGTGACGGAATAAATGATAGTCAGGCTCTTGCGATAGCGGATGTTAGCATTGCGATGGGTAAAGGCTCGGATATTGCAATCGATGCGGCAAAGATGACTATCATAAGCAACGATCTTTCAATCATCCCTGCTGCTATCCGCTTGAGCCGGAATACAGTAAAGACCATCAGGCAGAATCTTTTCTGGGCATTTTTATATAATGTTATTGGGATCCCTATTGCAGCAGGTGTATTGTTTCCCGTAAATGGATTTCTTTTGAATCCCATGATCGCAGGAGCCGCAATGGCGTTAAGCAGCGTAAGTGTGGTAAGTAATAGTCTGAGATTAAAATATTCAAAGTAAATTAACCGGGTAGTCACATTTTTAATTTGGTTCAACATGAATTGTAACTGAAAGGTTTTCATAAGTGCTTGTCAGATCGTTTTCAATCATGTCACAATATTTATGTGCACTTCCAACTGATTCATCTTTAGGTATTTCAATATGCAGGTCGATAAACCGGTAATTGCCTGCAATCCGGGTTCTCAGATCATGATAGTTCACATCCATCTGGTTTAGTTTTTTTTCGAGATCCTTAATCTCATCATCTCCCCAGGCTGTGTCAAGAAGGGGAGTAAAAGCTTTACTAAGAAGATAGTAGGACTCTCTTATTATAAAGAGAGCTACAATAATTGCCACAACCGGGTCTAACCAATTTATACCTGTGACTATAATTAGTCCAAGGCCTAATGCAACACCAAGAGAAGTATAAACATCAGTTTTAAGATGCAGGGCATCTGCTTCAAGTGCTACGGAATTTGTTTCATGGGCCACCTTATAAAGCTTGCGGGATACAAAAGTGTTAACAACAGCTGAAATAAACATTATAATTGCGCCAATCCATATTGAATCAAGTTCGTATGCTTCTCCCAGAAGTTTTTTGACAGCTTCCACAATGATCCAGATAGCAGCAATAAGAATGAGAAGGGCTTCAATTACTCCCGATATGTTTTCTACTTTGCCATGACCATAGGGATGTCTTGTATCGGGAGGAGTATCGGATACCTTTACCGAGAAAAAGGCAATAACTGCAGCGATAAGATCCATGGAAGAGTGAACAGCTTCGGAGATGATACTTACAGATCCGCTTATAATGCCAACAACCAGCTTCATTATTATCAGGAGGGAATTGGATAAAATTGAGAGGCGTGCAATACTCACTTTGGCTTTCATGACGGATCGGGATAGATTGAAGTTGGCAAATTTAGTCAGAAAAACAGATAAGACAAATTGTTGATCAGGTTACCAGGTGGTAACCTTAAACATTAATAAGCTCATATTCCATATTCCCCAGTCCAATCTTCCGACCATGCTCAATCCCGGCCTGCCAGAAAGTATTGGGATGGGCCATTTTAAATTTATCTTTGTCCCGCAAATCATCATGATCATGACTGTCAAATATTATGCTTCCCGGAAGTGCCGGAGCCGCTTTGACCATATCGGCACATGCCTGATCAAGAGCTACCGGATCAAATGATGCAGCTATACCAATATCAGGAACGATCGGATAATCATTTACGTCCCAGCAATCACAATCAGGGGAGACATTCATAATAAAGTTGATATGAAATGATGGTTTGTCTTTAATGGCTGCAAAAGCATATTCTGAAACTCTTTTGCAGACGGTTTCTGAAGAGCTTTGCCAGACGACCCTTGTGGAATCGTACTGGCACACAGCAACACACTGTCCGCAACCTACACATTTTTCATAATCGATATGTGCGATCTTATCTGGTCCGACTTTTATTGCATCGTGGGCGCAGTATTTTTCGCACACCCTGCAGCCTGTACAGTTTTTTTCGTAGATCTTCGGGGATGAACCTGAGTGGAGGAAAAGTTTTCCACCCACTGATGCACAGCCCATTCCAAGGTTTTTGAGCGCTCCACCAAAACCTGTCATTTCGTGTCCTTTGAAATGATTCATCGAAATAATTATGTCAGCGTCAGCAATTGCTGTACCAATTTTAGCTGACTTGCAGAGTTCAAGGTTTACCTCAATATCACGGAAATCAGTTCCTTTAATACCATCAGCAATAATCACAGGACAATCAGTTGCAATAGGATTATATCCGTTTTCAAAAGCTGCTTCGAGATGAGAGGGTGCATTTGAACGCCTTCCCCAATAGAGTGTATTGCAATCAGTCAGAAACGGAACAGCCTCTTTTGATTTCAGAAATTTTACTATGCATGCAGCATAATTAGGCCTGAGATAAGCAAGGTTGCCTGGCTCTCCGAAATGGATCTTAATTGCAACAATTTTACGTTTAAAGTCAATATTTTCAATACCTGCCCTGATGATGAGGTTTTCCAGCTTCTTAAGGAGATTTACTGAGGGTTTGGTCCTAAGGTTAGTAAAATAGACTTTTGATTCTGACATATCTGTTTTATCTAAACCGACAATATCCTTGCTAATTCAACAAGACTATGGTTAACATCTTTATGAAGCTTAACAGCTCTGCGGAAAGGAACCAGTGTGATCTCCCCGTTCATAATTCCAACCATGACACTTTTCTGATCGTCGATAAGAGCTTCAACAGCGGCATGGCCAAGACGGCTGGCATTTACCCTGTCGATAGCAGATGGTGATCCTCCGCGCTGAAGGTGACCAAGCACTGATACCCTTATGTCATAATCTTTAAAATCATCCTTGACTTTTTCTGCAATACCGAAGGCTCCTCCTTCTTCCCCTTCAGCAACAATAATGATATTGCTTGATTTCTTCCGTGAGTTCCCTGTCTCAATCATCTTTTTCAGATTACGGGCTTCACCCTTTACTTCAGGAATAATGATAGCTTCAGCACCAGTGGCAATACCGCTTAACAGGGCAATAAATCCTGCTTCTGCACCCATCACCTCAACAAAAAACATCCTGTTATGTGCGCTGGCAGTATCCCTTATCTTATCAACAGCCTCAACAACAGTGTTCAATGCTGTATCATACCCAATCGTATAATCAGTCCCGTAAATATCATTATCAATTGTACCAGGGATACCTACAAACGGGATATCATACTCTTCGTTGAATATTCTTGCTCCGGTAAAAGAACCATCACCACCAATCACCACAACACCGTCTATCTCTGCTTGTTTAAGGTTATTATAAGCAGCCAGTCTCCCCTCGGGAGTTTTAAACTCCTCACACCTGGCAGTTTTGAGAATTGTACCACCTCTCTGAATAATATCACTCACACTGTATGCCTGAAGAGGCTTGAAATTTGCATTGATTAATCCCTGGAATCCATGACGGATCCCGATAACTTGAAGTCCGTTATAAATTGCTGTTCTTGTTACACCGCGTATCGCTGCATTCATACCGGGGGCATCCCCTCCTGATGTCAGTACTCCGATTTTCTTGATTTTTCCCATAAGAAACTTGCTTTAAAAGGTCACAAAGATAATACAATTATTTTGCAGGACAAATGCTGAAACGATAATGTAGTCAGATATTTGAAATGATATCGCGTACGTTTTCTATAAGCCATTTGGGTGTCGAAGTGGCCCCGCAAATCCCTACCGATTTTTTACCTTTGAACCACGACCTCTGAATCTCTTCAGGTGAAGAGACAAAGTGTGTATCGTTGTTTACACTTTTGCAAACTGAAAACAACATTTTCCCATTGGAACTCTCCCTGCCGCTTACGAAAATGATAGTATCATGTTTCCTGGCAAAAGTCTTCAAATGAGGCTCTCTGTTTGAAACCTGCCCGCAGATTGTATTGTTTAAGAAAAGATGATGATCAGGATCAATCGTTCCTCTTTCCTTCATCCTTTTATGAATAAGTTCTTTAATATGGGTGTATTCCTTTACACCCATAGTTGTCTGGGAAAAGAGATAAACAGGCCGCGTAACATCAATCTTCTCTATTTCATCAGGCCCGGAAATAAGAATCCCTTCATTATTTGTCTGGCCCAGTAATCCAACCACCTCTGCATGGAAGGGCTTACCGAAAATAACGACCTGTCCGTTGTTGTTTTTTGTCATGAGCCATGTCTCCTTGATTTTTGATTGCAGCCTTTTCACAATCGGACATGTTGCCTCAATAATAGTAATATTGTTTTTTTCAGCTGTCAAATATGTTTCCGGCGGTTCCCCGTGAGCTCTTATCAGAACATTGCAATCTTGCAGTTTCAGAAATTGTTCATGATCAATAGAGGCCAATCCGAGAGCAGCAAGACGTTCAACCTCTTTATCATTATGGACAATTGGTCCGAGAGAAAATACCTTTTCCCCTCTCAAAAGAGCTTCCTCAGCAATTTCAACTGCGTTTTGTACTCCGAAACAAAACCCCGATCTTTTATCAATCTCAACTTCCATTTAACTTCCTGTCTATAATCTTTCTTACCCATTCCATCTGCTCTGTTACGGTCATCCGGCTGTTATCCAGTACATTAGCATCCTCTGCTCTTCTCAGTGGACTTATGTCCCTGTTTTCATCGGCTATATCACGTGCAATAATATTTCTTTTGATCTCCTCAAATTCAACTTCAACATTTTTGCTTTTAAGTTCATCGAACCTCCTTTTAGCCCTTATATCAACCGATGCAGTCATAAAGATCTTGACCTCAGCGTCGGGAAAGACCACTGTTCCAATGTCCCTTCCGTCCATAACGATACCCTTGAAGACTCCGATTTGTCTTTGAAGCTCAACCATGCGTGAACGAACTTCGGGTATCTGGCTTATCCTGCTGACATGTGATGAAACTTCAATCCCTCTTATTTCTCTTTCAACATTTTCAGAATTCAGAAAGGTTTCATATTCAAGAATATCTGGATTATATATAAAACCAATATGAATATCTTTAAGTTCTGAAAGAATACCGTTCATATTGAGCGTTCCTTTTCCTGCAAATCCTTTTCTCATGCAATATAGTGTGACAGCCCTGTACATCGCTCCGCTGTCAACGTAAATGTAGTTCATATCTTTAGCAATAGTCCGCGCAAAGGTGCTCTTGCCACATGAGGAATAACCATCTATTGCTATTATCAGTTTTTTCTCCATAAATACTTTTTTAACCCTCAGTTTCACCCCCCAACCCCCCTGCTTTGCTTCGCTGAAGCTACTCGCTGCGCCGTCGGCAAGCCTATGGCGGCCGATGGAAACCGAAGAAGGGGGGCTAAAACCATCTGAATTCTTAACCCCCTTTAGGGGGCAGGGGGTGAAAAACAGGGAATAACCAGCTCAAATACAGATGGTTGTCGATTAGTACAATTCGTTAATATTGTAAGCAAATCCACTTTACAAAGGTTATAAATAAACCATTAGTTAACAACAAATGTTTAATTGCGATACTTTTTAAAAATAAGATCTGGCCTCACAATTAAGGAGATATTATTTGAGGAACCAGCAAGATGATAAACAGCCCTGCCAAACTCAAAGCTCAACAATGAGGTATTGATTCCGAATCCCCAGGAGAATCCGACTGTAGAAACTCTGGAGTCTATCTGAAGCTCTTTTCTTCTCTGATAATTATATCCGGCACTCAGATAGAAGTTTTTGTGAGGCATAACTTCTGTACCAATAATTATATGCCTCATTAAGTTCTCAAAAAAAACCGGTAATTCAGGTTCCGGATCATTGACTGACGATGAGTTTTTATATTGCCAGGTAAGATCAAATTTCTCGAGATGCCTGAGTGTTAATGAGAAACGTAAAGGAGCATGAGCAAGTTTTACCGACACACCAGCCTGTACTTCAAAAGGTAGATTCTGGCGTGGCTCTCCTGCATATGTGGTAACCTGGTATCCGGTATTTTTAATTACCAGTCCGGCAGAAAGAATATCATTATGGTTATGCCAGGCAGCTCCAAGATCAAATGCAAATCCGATAGATGTGTATTTCTCGAGATGTGATAATACCGGCTTGAAGTTTACACCTACAGTAAACATGGAATCTATCTGGCGGGAATATATCATCGAAAAAGCATACTCTGAGGCACTGAAAGTACCCGTAATAATGCCCGATGCATCAGCCCCGGTAAACGATCCGTAATTCAGGTAGGTCAGACCCAGGGCAAAATTCCCCGTTTTGGGGAAGGATTTTGAGTACAAAGCAAGACCATAGTTGATGCCGGCAAAATAGTTTACATAATTCAACGCCAGACTTTTGTCCATCCCTGAACCAAGAAGAGCAGGATTATGATAAGCCAGATTCAGGTTATTTCCTGATATTGAAACATTTGTACCACCCAAAGAGGAGACAAGACCGGAATGGGTCAGGTTAAGAAACTCATATATATTGTCTCCACCAGTTTGTGAAAATACCCCGGACGTAAAAATGCTGAACAAAATAATATTTAAAGCTCTTTTTTCCATTGCCTCAAATGCAAGGTAAATATAAATATTTAACGGCTGAAATATGCAAAATTGTATTAATGAGCAGGATAAGCCTCAGGTCCTGTTATGCGGTCTTGCCGGTGAGAATAAGTGCTTCATCATTTCTCTTGTGACGGCCATTAATCTGCGACATGAAAAGTCCTGCAATAACAATTACCATTCCGGTAATGTTTTGGATGGTCAGTTTGTCTTTCAGAATTATAAATGAAAAGATAGCTGTGAAGATTGGAATGAAGTTTGTAAAGACATTTGCCCTTGTTATACCCATGTTTCTCACTGAATAGGCAAAAAGTATAAATGCTCCGCAAGATGCAAAAAAAGCAAGCTCAATTATAGGAATGAATGAATTGAATGAAAGAGGTGTATCTATAAAATGGTTGAAATCTAAAATAATAAAAACCGGCAAAAACAGAGCTGCTCCTATTATATTCTGAACATATACAATATAAACAGGACTATAGGTTCTTACAAGTCTGCTGAGTGTCAGGTTATATCCGACAGCTGAGAGTACTGCTAAGGAAAGAAGCCCCAGTCCTTTCAGATTGAATGAAATAGTACCGTCTTTATTAATTATAAACACAAATACACCAATGAATGACAATATTATCCCTCCATAATTAATAATCTTAAGTCTTTCTTTGAACAGTAACCAGGCCCCTATCGTTGCAACCACAGGGATGGTAGATATTAAAACTGAACAGACAGTTGCCGAGACATAGGTAAGTCCGAAGCTTTCTCCAAGAAAATAAAAGAAGGGTTCAAACAGAGCCAACATGAGAAATAACTTCCGGTCCTCTTTCTTAATCTTCATAAATTTCTTTTTCAGGATCAGATAGGATGTCAGCAGTATTACGGAAAAAACCAATCTTATGAAGACAATTGTAATTGGCCGGAAAGTCTCATTTGCAACCTTAAACCAGATGAATGAAAAAGACCAGAATATCATTGCTGATACTACCGCTCCATATGTCCTGAATTTATTTTTCACTGTTTTGTCTTCGAATTATTCTGTTTGGGGCGTGCGAATTTAAAGTTAATAATTGTAATTTTTTCAGAGGAAACTAAAAAACTTGTTCTTCTTTAGCCAACAGGAAGGCAATATTTCGGACATCATTATTGTTTTTAAAAATCAAAAGTATAAAAATCAGATAATTAAGTAGTTAACTTTGAATGTTATTTCGAAGAGGTCTGTAAAATGATATACATCAGATTTGATTGTGAATCTTTAATTATTATATTTGCCGCCTCGAAGGCAGAATAAGAGTGACTGACAATCTATTAAAGTATATTATATAAATAAGATAACTAAACCCGAATTGTACATGAAAATATTAGTCTGTATAAGCAATGTTCCTGACACAACAACAAAGATCAAATTGGTTGAAGGAAATACTTCAATTGACACAACGGGCATTCAGTGGGTTATTAATCCATGGGATGAATTATCTCTCACGCGAGCCCTTGAGCTGAAAGATGATACGGCAAACGGAGTTAAATCGGTTACCATTGCACATGTGGGGCTGGCAGGTTCCGAACCCACCATCAGGAAGGCTCTTGCCATTGGAGCTGACGACGCAATACGGGTTAATTCAGAATCGTCAGATGCTTATTTTGTTGCAGCTCAGCTTGCCGAAATAATTAAAAAAGTGCAGTTTGATATAATCATGTGCGGAATAGAATCCAGCGACTTCAACGGATCAGTGGTAGGAGGAATGATTTCTGAATTTCTGGGAATGCCATCTGTATCAGCAGTATCCGGATTAAAAATTGAAAATGGACAACCCATCCTGACACGTGAGATTGATGGAGGCAGAGAATTTGTAACAGTGCCAGTTCCTTTCGTTGCTATTGTTCAGAAAGGTATTGCTAAGGAGCCTCGTATAGCTGCAATGCGTGGAATTATGATGGCAAGAACCAAACCGATCAAACTGTTTGAACCTGTTGTGGTTGAGAAACTTACTGAAATTGTAGGTTTTGAAAAACCCCAGCCACGTGCTGCATGTAAGTTTATTGATGCTGAAAATCCTGCACAGCTTATTGATCTTCTTCAAAATGAAGCAAAAGTTATCTGATAATTAATTTAAATAAATCATTACGATATGTCAGTTTTAGTATTTACCGAAAATTGGGACGGAAAATTCAAGAAACTTTCTTTTGAACTTGTCTCTTATGGTTTTGCAGTTGCTGAAATGCTTAAAACAAAAGTAACTGCAGTTTCGATAGGTAAGGTCGATGATAACGAATTGAAAAAGCTTGGGAATTATGGTGCGGAAAAGATCATAACTGTTATCAATGACCTGTTAACATCCCTTGATAATCAGGCTTACACAAATATTCTGGCTGAAATAGCTCAAAAGGAGGGATCAAAGGTCATTATTTTTTCTAATAACAATACCGGGAAAGCTCTGGCACCCAGGTTATCAGTCAGGCTGAAAGCAGGTATAGGATCGGGGGTAAGCAAACTTCCGTTAAACCTTGATCCTTTTACAGTTTATAAAAAAACCTATTCGGGAAATGCATTTGCCCACCTGGTTATCAGGTCCGATGTTAAGATACTTTCCCTTGCCCAGAATTCATTTGACCTTTCCGAAAAACCAATCAATTCAACTATTGAGAGTATTCCGGTGAATGTCGATGGATCAATCCTGAAGACCAAAGTAAAAGAGATTCAGAAACAAACGGGTAAAATAGTACTGACCGATGCTGATATAGTAGTGTCAGGAGGAAGAGGGATGAAATCACCGGATAACTGGACTCCTCTTGTTGAACTTGCATCACTTCTCGGAGCAGCAACAGCCTGTTCACGACCTGTTTCTGATGAAGGATGGAGACCTCATGAGGAGCATACAGGACAGACCGGTAAAATAATTGCCCCGAATCTTTATATTGCCATCGGTATCTCAGGTGCTACGCAACATCTTGCAGGTATCAGCTCATCAAAGTATATTGTGGCTATCAATTCCGATAAGGATGCTCCTATCTTTGAGGCAGCACAATACGGTATTGTGGGCGATGCAATGAAAATTCTGCCAAAACTTGTCGCTGCTGTTAAAGAAATTAAGAAATAATTAACCGCAAAGTACGCAAAGAAGGCGCAGAGAACGCAAAGAAAAACATAGTCAGTAATCCTTTGCGACCTTTGCAAAAGCTTAGCGCTCTTTGCGGTTGAAGAATCATATATCTGTGATTTCGGAATATTAATTGAATAGGTAGAAAATGACCAGACAGATAATATTTGCAATTACCCTTCTGATAACCTTAGGAGCCTTCTTTTATACCATTAACAGGATAATAGGCTTCTTCAGACTTACACGTCCTGCATTTCCTGTAAAAGATTTCGGGAAGAGGTTTGCTATAATGATGAACGTCGCATTCGGGCAGACAAAGATCTTTAGAATGCCGGTGATAGGATTCTTTCATGCTATTGTTTTCTGGGGCTTTTGTGTTATACTTTTCGGTAGCATCGAAATGGTCATAGATGGCCTGACAGGAACCGAGAAAGCATTAAAGTTTCTTGGTCCGGTACATAATATAATAATGGCATCAGGTGATATTTTTGCCCTTCTTGTTGCAATTTCTATAATCATTTTTCTTGGAAGACGTTTGTTTTTTCATATTAAACGGTTTGAAGGAATTGAGATGAAAAGGATATCTCATATTGATGCAACTATTGCACTGTCTTTGATAGCGTTGCTGATGATTTCCCTTCTCGGGATGAATGTCGGATATATTGGTTATAGAACCGATACCGGAGACTCTGTTTATGGTATTTATCCGGTTAGTAAAATCATTTATTCCAACTTCCAGGGCTTCTCTACAAATCAATTTAATTCAATTTTTGAAATCAGCTGGTGGACCCATATTCTTTCCATTTTCCTCTTTGCCAACATTCTTCCGTACTCAAAGCATTTCCATGTTTTCATGTCTGTACCAAATGTTTTTCTTTCAAGACTTGATCCCCTTGGTAAACTTACAAACATGGATAATATTACCAGGGAGGTAAAACTTATGCTCGATCCCAATACTGCTTTTGCATCGCCAGCAGCTGATGCCCCTGTTGAGCGTTTTGGAATAAAAGATGCAGAGGATGCAACCTGGAAAAACTATTTCGATTCGTTATCCTGCACAGAATGTGGCAGATGCACCTCTGTATGTCCGGCCAATATTACCGGTAAAAAACTGTCACCGCGTAAAGTGATGATGGACCTTAGAGCAAGGATGAAAGAAAAGGGTCCCCTCATGATTAAAAACGGCAGGGATTTTAATGATAACCGTTCACTTTTAAGAAATTTTATTTCGGAGGAGGAACTTTGGGCCTGCACCACTTGTAACGCATGTGCAAAAGAGTGCCCTATCAATATCAATCATCCCTCTCTTATTGTTGATATGCGCCGGTACCTTGTACTGGAAGAAGCCTCAGCGCCAGGGGAGCTGAAAACGGTCTTTAACAACATTGAAAATAACGGTGCTCCATGGCAGTATTCCGCCGAAGACCGGCTTAACTGGGCAAAAGACCTGGCATTTGAAGTTCCATTATTATCCGAGCTTTTTGCAAGAGGAGAAAAGCCGGAATATCTTTTCTGGGTGGGATGTGCAGGTGCTTTTGACGACAGATATAAGAAAGTGGTCAGAGCGTTTGTAAAGATTCTTACTCACCTTAACATTAATTATGCAGTATTGGGGAAGGAAGAGACCTGTACCGGCGATCCGGCCCGTCGTGCTGGCAACGAAATGCTTTACCAGATGCAGGCAATGCAGGTTATTGAGATCCTGAAAGGATATGATGTCAAAAAGATCATAACTACCTGTCCACACTGTTTCAATATCTTAAAAAATGAATATCCTGATTTAGGTGGTAACTATGGAGTAATAAATTATTTACAGTTTTTGAATAGTTTTATTGAAGAGGGGAAACTGAAAATTAACAAAGAATCTCTGAAAAATTTATCAGTCACCTATCATGATCCGTGCTATCTTGGCAGAGGTAATGATATTTACACCGAACCGCGATCGATTCTTAAAAATCTTACCGGGAATTCTGTTGAAATGGAAAGAAATAAAAGCTTTGCGCTATGTTGTGGTGCCGGAGGTGCACAGATGTTTAAAGAAGCAGAAATAGGTGATAAGGAGATATTTATTGAAAGAACTGAGGATGCACTGAAAACTGATGCAAAAGTAATTGCGACTGCATGTCCTTTTTGTATGACAATGTTAACAGATGGGCTGAAATACAAAAACAAAGATGAGGAGATAAAAAATCTCGATGTTGCCGAATTAATAGTACAATCACTTGAATTATAGATTAATCCAAATTATAAAGTCATAACAATGGAAAACAAAAAAGTCTTGAAAAGCGGTGAATTTCTTGTAAATGAAGTTGAATCGAAAGATATTTTTATTCCTGAGGAATTCAATGAGGAACAGAAAATGATTGCCCAGACCTGCAGGGACTTTCTTGATGCTGAAGTATATCCCAACCTTGAGGCTGTTGAAAAGAGTGACAGGGAGCTTATGAAAAGCATGCTTAAAAAGTCGGGTGAAATTGGATTAATGGGAATATCAATCCCGGAAGAATATGGTGGATTTGGCCTGTCGTTTGTGACTCAGATGCTGGTTGCTGAAACTACAGGTGCAGGCTTTTCATTTTCAGTTGCATACATGGCCCATTGCGGAATAGGTACACTTCCGATAATGTATTACGGAAATGAGGACCAGAGGCAGCGTTATGTAACAAAACTTGCAACCGGAGAATTGCTGGGTGCATATTGTTTGACTGAGCCAGGTGCCGGAAGTGATGCTAACTCAGGAAAAACCAACGCCAGGTTATCAGAAGACGGGAAACATTATATAATAAACGGGCAGAAGATGTGGATCACCAATGCCGGTTTTGCAGATACGCTTGTCGTGTTCGCCAAAATAGACAATGACAGAGTTCTGAGTGCTTTTATTGTCGAGAGCAAATATCCCGGAGTTGTTATCGGACCTGATGAACATAAAATGGGGATTAAAGGCTCTTCAACAGCCCAGATATACTTTAACGATGTAAAAGTTCCTGTTGAAAACCTTCTTGGAAAAAGGGGTGAAGGATTCAGGATTGCCCTCAGCATTCTTCATATGGGAAGACTGAAACTGGGGGCCAACGTCCTTGGTGCTGCAAAAAAAACTATAACCGATTCAGTCAGGTATGCAAATGAACGGAAACAGTTTGGAGTTCTTATATCGACTTTCGGTGCTATCAAACACAAGCTTGCAGAGCAGGTTATCCGACTGGTTGCCTCAGAATCGGCTGTTTACAGGGTTAGTAAGGATATTGATGATCTGATGGAAAAACTCAAAACCGATTGTGGTGATAAAGGTCGGGCATCAATAGAAGCTATAAGCCATTATGCTGTTGAAGCTGCAATTCTGAAAGTTGTTGGTTCCGAAATGCTCGATTTTGTTGCTGATGAGGCAGTTCAGATACATGGCGGCATGGGCTATTCGGCAGAGATGGATGTTGAAAGAGGATATCGCGATTCAAGAATAAACAGGATATTCGAAGGTACAAATGAGATCAACCGTCTTCTCGTATCCGATACTGCAATGAAGCGGGCCATGAAGGGTGATTTCGACCTCTTCGGGGAAGCTGAAAAACTGTATAGAAATGTTGAGAAAATTACCGACAACAAGAGCTCAGATGAAAATTATTTTCAGGAAAAACGGAGATATTTAAGTAACTTTAAGAAAGTCATTCTGCTGTGCATTCATGGAGCGGTAAAACAATTCGAAAAGAGCCTGGTTAATGAACAGGAAGTCATGAATAATATAACAGAAATGATGATGGAGACTTATGTTTCCGAATCGCTTGCTTTGAGGGTTGAGAAGCTTGAAACAATTAAAGGTAATGTTACTATTTACAAAGATATGCTTGATGTAAATGTCTATGATACAGCGGAGAAGGTAAGAAAATCAGCTCTTGATGCTGTTTATTCCTTTGCATCTGAAGAGGTCGCTCTGAAGCTGGTTAAGGCCGTTGAAACTCTAACCAGGGTTGCCGGTGTAAATGTAAAAGAAGCCAGACGAAGAATTGCTGATAAGCTTATTGAAGATAATGCATATAAGTTCTGACATATTTCTATATATTTAGTAAATTTGTACAAAACATAAGCTGTGAAAAAGATATCATATCTTTCTATTTTACTCACTGCAGTAATATTGTATAGTTGTGCAATTGTTCCAATTACAGGTCGTAAACAACTTAATATCCTTCCCGAGTCAGAAATGATTGCAATGGGGCTTGCCAGCTACCAGGAATTCCTGAAAGAAAATCCTGTTTCTTCTGATAGATCAAATACTTCTATGGTCAGAGAGGTCGGTGGTAATATCACCTCGGCCGTGGAGTTTTTCTTCGCGGCAAATAATTTCCAGGACCGGCTTGAGGGTTACCAGTGGGATTTTTCACTGGTTCAGAGCGATGTGGCAAATGCATTTTGTTTACCTGGCGGGAAGATTGTTGTTTATAGTGGCCTTCTTCCGTTGACTCGAGATAGAAATGGACTGGCTGTTGTTGTAAGTCATGAAATAGCACATGCTGTTGCACGTCACGGTAATGAAAGGATGAGCCAGCAGCTTCTTCTACAGCTTGGTGGGATGGCCCTTAGCGAAGCGCTGAAGAATAAACCTCAGGAAACACAAAGTATTTACAATACTGTATATGGTATCGGAGCGCAGTTCGGAGTCTTGTTACCTTATTCAAGGGAGAATGAACTGGAAGCAGACAAGATTGGTCTGATCTTCATGGCCCTGGCTGGATATGATCCTCAAAGTGCAATACCATTCTGGGAAAGAATGAGTGCCTCAGGTGGACCCAAACCTCCTGAATTTCTGAGCACCCATCCTTCCGATGCAAGGAGGATAAACAAAATTAAAGCAGCTATGCCGGAAATCCTGAAATACTATAAAAAGTAACCTTGCTGTTAGATCAGTGGGAACCATATGCTGCAACTGTAGCGGCTGTTATCGAAGCAATAGTCGCAGCCTGAATCTCTTTGATGGCCTGGCTGATCTCCTCACTCATTACATCACCTTTAAGGAATTCAGAATTTTTTTTCCGCAATAGTTTCGATTCTCCCCTTTCATGTGAAAGAAGCGGATATGCCCTGGATGCTTCAACTAACCCAAGAAGCATAATTTCTTTTCTACCGGGCTGCTTTCCATAAAGTAAGATTCCCCTGAGGACTTCTATCAATTTGGTTCTGACACTGATATCAATAAACCAGTATCTGTTATAAGGAAAAATATTCAGAAACATTCTCTGCTCTTTTCTTACTATATTTTCTTTCTCGAGGGACTTGATTGTCTCCCTGAAGATTAAACGGCTTTTATTAGTCAGGCGCCTTATCCAGAATGATATTCTCCTGTTCTTAGCTGATTTCATAATTCTTTCAGCAAACAAATCATGAAGCATATCCCCGTTTTTTCTGAATGAAGGAACAACTCTTTTATTCTCAGTGGTGATTTCGCCCAGTTCAAGATAATCCATAAACAACGCCCCTGTTAATGAATATCTGAAATAGATATTATTAAGTGATACACGCCCTTTTTCCGGATTCAATGCCAGAATTACAAATAGTTCTGCGACTGAACGATCCATTTGATGAAATTTAAGTCTGTTCAACAATTATCTATAAATGTATGGCGAAAAATATATATCACCTAAATAATTTTCATTAAATATAAGCAGACAATATATATCACCATGACGGATGATATAGATCAATTTTCTATATGATAAAGAGCATAGCGTAATCACCAAATTTTTTACTGGTAAAAAACTATTAATCAGTATAACCGATATCTTTGTGAAATAATTAACAATAATAAGAAAATGAATCATAAATTAAAAAGGATAACACAAATTCTGGTTGCATTGATTGTAACTGCAGCTGTTACCGGAATATCTTCATGTGAAAAGTATTCATTTACTCTACCCAAAATCGACCCGGAGGCAACGTTGCATTTTCAGACTGATATACAGCCAATATTCAATGCGAATTGTCTTACTTGTCATGGTGCAATAAAAGCACCTGACCTCAGAGAGGGCAAGTCATATCAGGCACTTACAAACGGTGGATATGTTAACCCTCCGGCAGAGTCCAGCAAATTGTATTTAAAAATTACCGGTCCCGATCATGCCCCAAGATCAACCGATGTTGACAAACAAAAAGTCCTCATCTGGATAACCCAGGGAGCTCTGAATAATTAAAAATAACCAAATCTGATAAAACCTATTAACATGAAAAAGATTTTTATCGTTTTAACTTTATCATTATTTCTTACTCATTTGTTCGCCCAGGACGAAGTACAGCCACAGGAAAAATCCAAACCGGTCCGGTTTACTTTTGGAACAACCATTCTTATTGATAATCATACAGTCGCCACACCTTATAAAGGCGGCCTGGAACTGGAAATCCATCACAGATTTAGCGTGATTGAAAATTATCATAACCTGTTCGGTATTTATGGAGCAGCCAATACCCGGATTGGTTTGAATTATGGAATTACTGACCGGTTAATGGTAGGAGCAGGAACCACAAAAGATTATAAACTCCAGGACATTCAGTGGAAATATCTGATACTTCAGCAGACTGAAGACAACAGCATGCCTGTTTCTCTTTCATATTATGGCAACATCTTATTTGACTTACGAAAGGAAGAGGAATTCGGACCAACTGCCAGCTACAAGGATATTCACAGATTATCCTATTTCACACAACTTATTGTTGCCCGTAAGATTAATGAAAAGTTTTCTGTCCAGGTTGCGCCCTCAGTGGCTTATTTCAATTCTGTGCCTCGAATGAGCGATACCACAGGATATAAGAATCTGAACTTCGGTTTGTCAGCCGGTGCCAGGGCAAATTTATTCGGATCTCATTCATTATTACTTGAATATGACCAATTGCTTACAAAACAAGATCTTGACGAACAGCCAAAACCAAATCTTTCGCTGGGGTGGGAAATAAATACTGCAACTCATACCTTCCAGATATTTGTAACCAACTATAATCAGATTATCAACCAGAGAAATCTTGTGTTTAACACAAATGATTTCACAAAAGGAGATTACCTGATTGGATTTAATATAACCGTAAGATTCTAAACAATAACCGGAATCACAGATGAAGATTTTCAGATTCCTGATTATCTCTCTTTTGTTTATAATCTGTAATACTTCTTCTTCTCATGCAGGAGTATTCAAATTTAAACAGGATAATCAGAGTATTAAGGATACTACAACATATGTATCTCCTTTTTATGAAGACAATGAGCGTTGCCTTAAATGTCATGGTCAGGGTAAATATGAATATACAAATGAAACCCTTGGCAGGCAGGTTAAGGCTCTGATGTGCTCGGAAAGAATTGTAAACAGGGATGAGTTCTATAAATCAAACCATAAAAGCTTCAGCTGTACTGACTGCCATTCAGAACTTTATACAACATTTCCACATTCCGGAGAGCTTCGGATGGAGCAAAAATACAACTGCATTGATTGTCATGGAGGTGACGAAAAATTTGCCCGGTATCATTTTGAAGAAATTGATACTGAATATCAGCAGAGCACACATTTCAAGCTTGAAGAAGAAGGTTTTTCCTGTTGGAAATGCCATAACCCTCACACCTATAAAATAAATATCAGGAATACTGAAAACATTAAAGAGACAATCCAGTATGATAACAGTATATGTCTGACCTGTCATACCAATTTTAGTCATTTTCAGCTTCTTACCAATCGTGATGAGATCAATATTCTTCAGACACATGAATGGTTGCCTAATCAGGCTGTACATTTTAAGAATGTGAGATGTATTGAATGTCATACCAAGATCAACGATAATATCCTTGTCTCACATCTTATTAAGCCAAAGGAGGAGGCTGTCAGACGTTGCAACGAATGCCATTCTCAAAACTCAATCCTGATGGCAACTCTTTATAAGTTCCAGGCTAAGGAACAGCGCCGTGCAGGATTCTTCAATGGCATTATTCTTAATGAATCATATGTTATCGGGGCTAACAGAAATGAGTTACTAAACATCTTCAGCTTTATTATTTTGATCATAACACTTTGTGCGATAGGTGTTCATATTGCAATTAGGGTCAGAAAGGAAAATAAAACAATTTAAAGGAGGTAAAGATGTATTTATACCCTAAATGGATAAGGGCATGGCATATAATAAATGCCCTGATATTTTTAGTGCTTATTGTAACAGGTCTGAGTATGCAATACACCGATAAGGAAAATGCTTCCTATATTGTTGGGTTTGCCAAAGCTGTGAGGTGGCATAATTTTGCTGCGCTGGTTCTTACGGCAAGCTATGTGGTATTTGTTTTGGGAAATGCTTTTACCAGGAATGGAAGTTACTACAGGATTAAAAAGGAGAATTTCTGGTCTGACCTGTTAAAACAAATGAAGTATTATGCTTTTGGCATGTTCAAGGGTGAAAAACATCCCTTCCCGGTAACTATGGAGCGTAAGTTTAATCCGCTGCAGAAATTTACTTATGTTCTTGCAATGTATGTTGGAATGCCATTGCTGATCATTTCGGGAATTGTTTTGTTGTTTCCTGAAATTGCAATTAACAACGTATTCGGAATGACCGGACTGGTACTTAATGATGTTCTGCATATCACAACGGGTTTTCTTCTTTCAATATTCATGGTCATTCATATTTATACATGTACACTCGGTGCCAGACCCTCCTCACTTTTCTGGGGAATGATATCGGGATATCATCAATCTGAAGATCATTAATGATTTCAGAAAAGCATTATGAAAGAAACAGACAATAACGATCAGGACAAATCCTCAAGAAGGAATTTCCTGAAAAAAATGGGTATTGGAGTTGGCGCTGTCTCTATTGCCGGAATAGCCGGTACGTCATTAATTAATGGCAGCGACAGCAAGACCAGATCCGGAAAGACTGTCAAGCTGCTTTCTCCTGATGGTACGCTAGTCGAAGTTGATCAGGAGGATATTAGACCTGCAAAGAAAATCGTGGCGGAACTGAAAGAAGAGGCCAGAAAAGGGTTGCCAAACAGGAAGTTCGGCATGGTAATCGATCTGGCAAGATGCAAGAATGCAAGGAGGTGTGTTGAAGCTTGCCAGGAAGGCCATATGCTGCCAAAAGACCATGAGTGGATTAAACTCTACCTGCTCCAGGATGACAAAAACACTGCAAAGTATTGGTTCCCGAGGCCATGTTTCCATTGCGACAAGCCTATGTGTGTAAGTGTTTGCCCTGTTGGCGCTACATATAAAAGAGCAGATGGAATCGTTCTTGTTGATAATCAGAGGTGCATTGGGTGCAAGTTCTGTATGACAGGTTGCCCTTATTCAGCAAGAGTTTTCAACTGGAAAGATCCTGAAGTCAAATTACCACCGGATCATGTTTACGATCCTGAGACGAATATTCCTGCAGTTGAGGGAACGGTTGGGAAATGTGTATTCTGTGCCGATAATCTTCGTAAGAATCAGCTGCCCCGTTGCGTAACCGCATGCCCGATGGGAGTTATCTTTTTTGGTGATCTCCTTGAAGATACAGTTACAAACGGTAGTGAAACTGTCAGATTCAGCAAACTTATGCTCGACAGGGCCGGCTACAGGTATCGTGAAGAACTCGGTACTCTGCCAAGTGTTTTTTATCTGCCTCCCTCACAAAGAATGTTCCCTGTGGAGAGTGGACTTGAAGGTACTGATGAAAAAATAAAGGGGAGATATAAAAATGTAGGGCCACGCTAAAAACTATTAGGTAATCTGAGAAAAAATGCAAGCTGATAAAAAACTACTGAAAGATCTGACTCCTGAACTGGAAAAGACCAGTATAAAATGGTATATCACATTTTTTATATTCCTGGCCTTCTTTGTGGTTGGCACTTATGGTTTGATCCAACAAATAGATAAAGGACATATAGTAACCGGGATGCGTGATAATGTAGTCTGGGGTTTATATATTGTGAACTTCATCTTTTTTATGGGATTAAGCTATTCGGGCGCTCTGATTTCAGGTGTACTGCATCTGTTTCATACAGGATGGAGAAAACCGGTTATCAGAATGGCTGAATTAATCACCGTTATTTCACTGGTTATCGGTCCGTTTTTCATTTTCTTCTGTATCGGACGACTGGACAGACTATACTTTCTGTTTATTCATCCCCGTATTCAGTCACCTATAACCTGGGACGTTATAGCAATCCTTACTGACCTTGTAGGATGCTTTACATATCTCTATCTTTCATTCATCGAGGATTTTGCAATATTGCGTGACTATGATGAACTTGATGTGGCACCATGGAAAAAGAAATTTTATAAAGTTCTTTCCCTGGGCTATACAGGTACTGAAAAGCAATCAAGATTATTATCAAATGCGAGAACAATCATGGCAGCAATGATCATAGCTATTGCCATCATAGTATATTCCGTATTGGCCTGGATCTTCGGTGTTACATTGCAGCCTGGCTGGCATTCGACAATATTTGGACCCTATTTCGTTATAGCAGCAGTATTCTCCGGAACAGGACTTCTGATTATACTGATGTGGATATTCAGGAAAATCTATCATCTTGAGGAATACATAACCAAGCGGCACTTTGTAAACGTTGGGGTTCTTCTTACCATAATTGCTGCTTTTTACGGTTACTTTACTTTCAGTGATTATCTTACAAAATGGTATGGATCAATAAAGATGGATTCAATCCTGATTGACAAGCTTTTTTCAGAATACTATTCACTCTTCATCTTTGCTAACTATATAGGAATTCTTCTTCCCGGTGTAATTATTGCTTTTCCGAAATTCCGTACGATACCGAATATTACAATTGCAGCTATCATTGCAATCACAGCGCTATGGGTGAACCGTTATATTATTGTCATACCAACTCTTGAAACACCATTTCTGCCAATACAGGATACGCGGCCTGAATGGATCAAATATTCTCCTACCTGGATCGAATGGTCTTTGACTTTTGCAGGTGTATCCGTTTTTGCGATGTTATTCATGCTGATCTCAAAGATCGCACCAATTATTTCTATTTCAGAAATGCAGGAGAAGGATAAAGATGAAATTTTGAAGTAATGATAAAGAAGATAAGGTCATGAAATCCACATGTTTTTCAAACACAACCGAGCTTGCAAGCTCAGCGAAGCTAAACACGAATGAACATAATTCTCCAACATGTGGATTCCATCAGACAATTAAAAATTAAATAATATTCTGATGAAAAAACAAATATCTAAAATAACTTTTCTTTTATCATTGCTCATACTTATATCTGTCTCTTCCTTTTCTCAGGGAAAGACAATAATAAGTCCATATATTCAACTGCAATATTTTAAAAATACTGATGATCAACGTATTTTGCAGACAACACTCACATACTCTGAGAACAGGATGGAGTTACCATTGCCCGGAATGGAAATATCTTTTTATACAGGTACCGAAAAGAAGGAGTTGCTGGCATCAGTCACAACAGACGAAAAAGGAATTGCCAGATTTCTGATGGGGAATGATGTTAAGCTAAATGCTGATAATGAAGGTTTATGGGCATTCTCTTCCGAGTTTAAAGGTAATGATACAATTGAAGCTGGCACATCCGAGATCACAATAAAGGACGTGAAACTTGAAATGACATTATCAGAGGTTGACAGTATAAAAACAATAACATTAAATGCAGTTATAGAAGGAAATGGCAGAGTAGTCCCGGTTTCCGGGGAGGTGGTGATGATCTATGTACCCCGCATGTTCAGTCTTTTACCCATAGTTGAAGCAACACTTGATGCAAGCGGAGCTGCAAGCGTTGAATTTCCTGGGGACCTTCCGGGTGATAAGGAGGGAAATATTACAATCATTTCAAGGTTTGAAGAGCATCCGACTTTTGGAAATGTTGAAAGGAGAATAGTTCAGAAATGGGGTATCCCCACAGATTATTCTGTACCTACCACTCACAGAGCTCTCTGGACAAAAACGCCTCCCATGTGGATGATTATTACTTTGTCAATACTTTTGACCGGAGTCTGGGGACATTATCTATTTGCTTTTATAAGCCTTATAAGAATAAGGAAAGATGCTAAAAAGCAGAAAGTTGAGGATAAAGAGTTGTATATAAAATAAAATTTGCACGATTATTGTAATATTATAAATAAATTAAAATCAAGGATTATGAGAACAGTGAGACTTTTTTTTATCAGCGCTGCAGTTTTATTGCTGAGTGCAACATTGGTTGCACAAACAAAGCCATGGGTTGTACCGGCTAACTTCAAATCAATGAAAAACCCTATTGCCGTGAGTGATGCCAGCATTAAAGCAGGGCAGGCACTATATACAAAAACCTGTACCCCATGCCATGGAAAAACTGGTCTTGGTGACGGTGTGAAATCAAAATCACTTAAAACAGCCATGAACGACTTTTCGAAAGCTGAATTCCAGAATCAGACTGATGGCGAACATTTCTACAAAACCAAAACAGGAAGAGGTGAAATGACAAAATATGAGGGTAAGTTATCGGATGATGATATCTGGAACCTTGTTAACTACACTAGAACATTCAAGAAATAAAGAGGAGGATAATCTTCCTGAAAAATCAGAGGCTGTACCTGTTTGGGCAGCTTTTTTTTTGGAATAGATTATTCTATTTGCTGTTCTTGTTTGGATTTAAACTGTCAATATTGTAATCTTCAAATATGATAGCTATTGCAATTTTTGATAAAAAGGTAAAAAGTAAAAATCCAAGAGAAAATACCATTACTGCAGTTCTGATTTCAGTCCAGGATGGTGTATATACATAAATCTGTCCTAAAACATCAGGTGTAAATGCGGGTATAATCAGAGCAATCCCTTTTTCAACGTACACACTTGCGTAAATAAGAACTGCCCCAATATTCAGAGTCACCAGGTTTTTCCGTGTTTTTGGAATTAAGAAAAGTATAAATGCGATACATCCCATAATAATTGACGACCAGCTGTAAGGAACGATTTCTTTGTGATCCCCTATTCCGAAAAGTAAATATTTCCAATACAGAATATTCTCAGTTCCGGAATAGAACTCTTTAAAAAGTTCAGCAATCGTAAAAAATATATAAATGAACATTGCGTACACCATAAGTTCAGCAATTCTCCATATAGCTTCATCTTTTATTTCAAATTTAGTAGTTTTCCTAAGTATTTGAAACAGAATCAAGAGAATAGCCGGACCAGAGCAAAAAGCTGATGCTAAAAATCTTGGAGCAAGTAGAGCGCTATTCCAGAATACACGTCCGGGCAGAGCATTATAAAGAAATGCTGTTGTTGTATGAATAGCAACAGCCATTGGTATGCTGATTAAAACAAGCGGTAAAACAATTGATTTATTGTACTCTTTTTTATAAAATATACAATATAATAAATACGTTACAACAAATAAATTAATTAATAAATAGATGCTGAGAACGAAAAAATCCCAGGAAAGCATAGAAGATGGAAAGTTCATTGTGCCTATCAGAGGCAGCATATGCCAAAATCTAAGCGGATTTCCAATATCTACAACTATAAATGATATACACATAATTACAGCACAAACAGCCAGCAATTCACCAAAAATTACAATTTCTTTGATTGGTTTCCAATCATATATATAAGCAGGGATAACTAACATAACAGCTGCTGCAGCAACTCCGACAAGAAACGTAAAATTTCCAATATAAAAAGCCCAGGATACAGAATCCCGCATGTGAGTTTTAATCAATCCGCCAGTTATCTGACCTGAATAACCAAATCCTCCCCAAAGTATTAATAATAACAAAAAAATCAGCCATGCATAATATGTTTTGCTTCCGTGAAAAATTATTTTTATACTGCCTGTTATAAAACGAATAAAATTCATATTAAATTTTGTTAATTTATTTTAAGTGATTTAAAACATACATTAATTTTAAGTTTTATTCAGATGCCAAAGAAATAGTAGAATTTAGGTTGTGTGTTCAATTCCTGTTTCAGTACGAGTACCCGTTTGTTCTCTAATATGTATCTGATTTCGCTATCGGGGTCTAAAAGATTTCCAAATTTTCTTGCTCCTACCGGGCAAATTTCGACACATGAAGGGTATTTGCCTACTCTGGCTCTTTGAATACAAAAAGTACATTTTTCTACTACACCCTTTTTTCTTGGTCTGTTTCCTAAATAATGCATTTCAGTATTTATTTCTTCTACCGGAACATTTGGCTCGCCCCAATTGAAATGCCTTGCTCCATACGGGCAGGCTGCCATACAATACCTGCATCCAATACACCAATTGTAATCAACTACAGTAATACCATCAGGTTCCTGCCAGGTGGCTTTTACCGGACATACTTTTACACATGGGGGGTTTTTACATTGCTGGCATTGTACAGGTACATAAAAATATCCCTTTTCCGGAACTTTTTCAGGATTATACTGAGCAGTGGAATGAGCAAAATCTATCCCTTTCTCTTTTTCCATTTGAAGTACTTCAATCCAATGAATCTGTGGTTCACGTGATTGATTGTTTTCTTTTACACAAGCGTAAACACATCTTCTGCATCCGACACATCTTGATAAGTCGAGGGCATAACCAAATAAAGTTCCATCTATTGCAGGTTTGTCAGATACAAGAAATTCTTTACCATACTTTTCTTTGTATTTAATTTCTAAATTTTTAACTATTCTATCTTTTTCCTTTTTTGATAAAGTTTTAAAATTCTTCTGAAAAAACTCATCAAATGCTTCCATATTACAACCCGAAAGTGCAAGTGCCGAGAATGTTGCTAATGATATATTTTTTATAAACGACCTTCTTGAATTTTCTTTTTTCATTTCTTCAAAATATTCAATTTATTATAGTTACTTAATATCTTCCTGCCTGATTGGTGGAGGATCCGGCGTTAGTTCGTTAAATTTTGGAGAGTGTGGATTATGACAATGAACGCAAAGCAAATATTCTTTTTTCCCGTTCCATTCACCTGTTCTCTTTCCATGAACCCCAACTTTCCAGTCTCTGAATTTTTCACCATGGCACTGACCGCAAAGTTTATATGATTCCTTAAAATCTAATAATTTTCCACTGGCAAGCCTCAAATAATCTCTGTTATTAAAATCATGGCAGTCAAGGCACCAACGGTTTTCGCTATCATGATTAAATATTGCAGAAATTTCAGTGTGCCAATCTACTAATTCTCTTCTTACAGGATTAGGTGCAAAATTTGCATGACAATCATTGCAGGGATATGTACCTTCGCTGAACGGAGGTGCTTCTACTGCATATTCTTCAGCTTTTTCAGTCTTTTTATTTTCTTCTGTTTCTTTATATACTTTATTTATTTCATTTTTGTCTGATTCTTTATTATTACAACCAAAAAACAGAACAATATAAAGTATAATTAAAATAACAGGTATTTTAATATTTTTGTAAAATTCATCCTTCATATTAAATTTACTTTTCATCATAATATAATTGCGTTTAATGGTATGATGAACCCCGAAGGGCTCGCCGACTTCGTCGGACGTAGTCGACTATGTCGGCCGAAGTCCGAAGGCAAACTCGCATGTTTGGGATTATATTACTTAAGAGTTTAGCTTCGCTGAACTCCCCGCCAAAAGGCGGGTTGGTTGTGTTTGTAAAACATGCTCGGTTCAAATAAATATTTTAAGTGTATCAGGAAAAATTTTCCTTTCATTGACCAAATTAAGGTTTATGTGATTCGTTTTAATTCATTACAATTGTACTGAAATGACTGAGTCCTCAAAAAGATTCCGGAACTAATAAATAGCGAACAACAAAGAAAAGAATAATAACAACTGCAAGAACAATTATAACTTTATTTTTTCCCCCTACCAAATATTTTTGATAGTTAATTTTTAAAATGCAGTGTTGCACCTGCAAATTGATTCCAAGTTGTTTTACTCTATAGTTGTAACTAATCACTACCACCATCCAAAGACCAAAAAAGGCAATCAAGAGTAAGAGTTTACGAGAACAAACAGGGAGGAAACCTGTGGACAAAAACTGCGCCCAAGTGGATGATTTATACCCTATCTAACCTTTTGACAGGTGTGTGGGCATTTTATGCTATTATAAGCCTTATCAGAATAAGGGAAAATTCTAATAAAGAGAAAGTTGAGGATAAAAAATTGTTTATAAAATAAAAT
>JBGOZX010000043.1:0-29484 GCA_041480425.1 Bacteroidia bacterium | reverse complement strand
CCGTCCATCCATTTAAGAAACTCCTGGAGATAGTTTGGGGAGATCATTGCTACATTTCTCCCTTTAGCCTTAAGATAATAATAAAGCGCTAATTGTGAGCCTATTGCATCGCCATCAGGATTGATATGACAGACTAGTAATATATTATCTGATGAAAAGAAAAGTTTCGATAATTCTTTTGTATATTTGGCTAAGTCAAACACTTTTCTACTGTTTAAAGAGTGGTTAAAGATAGAAAATATTCCTAAAGACCGAGTCTGTTGTAAAATATCAATAAAAGCTGCCTATGTACAGAGATTTTACTTTTTCAATTATCAAGCCAAACGCTGTCAGGACTGGCAAAACAGGACCTATACTTGCCATGATCAATGAAGGTGGATTTGAAATTGCTGCTATGAGGATGGTCCGACTTACAAATCCGCAGGCTGAGTCGTTCTACTCAGTTCACAAAGGGAAGCCCTTTTTTGAGAGCCTCATAGGGTTTATGACATCTGGTCCGGTCGTGGTAATGATCCTAAAACACGAAAATGCAGTTGAAGAATTCAGAAAGCTTATGGGAGCAACTGATCCGAGTAAAGCTGAGCCCGGTACAATAAGAAAAACATTTGCAGTTTCTGTACAGATGAATGCTGTACACGGTTCTGACAGTATTGAAAATGCACATCAGGAAGCCAACTTCTTTTTCTCAGGGATTGAAAGGTTTTATTAAACTGTTGCCGTTATCTGCGACTGCATCCCTGCAAATCTATTCCAAAAAAATCCTGAGCGAACATTGTATGAAATTTAATGTTACTAGATTTGCACGACTTTAAATTATTCTATGAATTCAAATTTCATCAATGACTTTTCCAATAAAAAAACCCTGGAAAAGTACTCCTCAGCGTTTACCCTTTCAGATATGGAGATTTTTATCTTCCCTGAACTGTTTTACCCTCTTGTTCTTGCAAATATAATGTCACCTGTGATCTGGAAGTGGAGAGATGACCCCTGGTTTAAGGATATTGATAAAAAGAGCTTTACTAATAAAGCCAACAGAATTAAACAATACATAATTCAGAATTATGTTTTCAACCTTGATCTTTCAACCTGGGGATTGACTTCAAAGTCGAGGGAAATACAAAGGTTCCATGATTTCTTTGACATGGAACTACTGAGACAATCAAATGCCCTGTTCGGATACGAGGGCGACAAATACTATTTTGATATTGATATAAGAAAACACTTTGGCCTTGATAAGTATGATTCAGATATTATACCATACTGGAAGACAGAAACCATTGAAGCAATGACGGCTTTCAGGTACAAAGAGAACTTCTCGACCGGTGCAGGTGAATGTGTTTCTCTTTCATCACTTTATGCAGCTGCAATGTTTGTAGTTGGAAAAGTACCTCTGGAAAAGATCTTTCTAATAGCAACACCTCTCCATTCTCAGAATTTTATAATTGAGAAAGAAGGATTAATTACGAATAACAGAAGGATTGTTACAAAGAATATGTGGTATAATGGCACTTCGCTCTCAGAAAAGGCAAGAAGAGCACTTGAGAACGAAAGAGTAACCATTGTATCCCACATCTCCGGTTATATACATACTTTATATGATGAGGCTACGATTGACAGAAAAGCATATGATATTTTTTCTAATAGGCTCAGGAAGTTTCTTGTTGCAGAGTTAACTGATGTCATCTTCATTAACTTCCTAAGGTTCAAATCAAAATATAAGACCCTGTTCCAGTATATGTGCGATTGCTCAGGGAAGCAGAGGTTTATTCTACTCGAGAAAATGTTCGAATATGAACATACAAGTAAATACAATGTTTCTGCTGAAACCCGCGGTTCACTTGTTAAAGAGATTGAAGGCGATGAATTTCATCTGAGTCCATTACAGGGGAAGATAATGTTGAATGATATCGAGAAAATCTTTAGTGAAGGAAAGGCAAAAAGTCTGAAAGAATTTGAAGAAGAATTCATAAAGTCTGCTACGGAGATTCCTGACAATCTTATCCGGGAGATGTTTAAAGACCTTTCAGATTTCATTTATACCGACCCGAAAATTCCGGGGGATAATAAGAATTATGTCAGTACTAATGTTCCTGACATCTCAGTTAATGATAATCGTGAAAGAATCATAAGTAAAATAAATCACCTGACCGGTAAATCTGAACTCGCCTTATTGACACTCTATGTATACAGGCAAATGGACAAGATTGACTGGCTTCCTTTTGTAAAGGCTGCCATAGAACGGAATCCTGTTTGTTTTACTGACCTCAATGGAAAATCTGTAAGGGAAGTGTATAAGATACTTGCCGATTTTGAAGACCACTCAATTTATGACGATAAAAGACTGGCATTGCCTGATGAGGTATGGAATTTCAACCGTGGTGATGGAATAGAAAAAGCTCTGCTTCTGGCTGATTTTATTATCCAAAAAGATATTTCAGCATCTGTTTCAATAGAAATAGAGAACAGAAAAGTTTATTTAAGCTCCGGAGGAAAAGATTTTCATTTTAAATCTCTTAAAAACTTTAAAAAATCTATTCAAATTTCATGGGAAGGTTATCAAATATTATAAAGGATACAATGGTACAAGGGTGTAAGAGTGGAAGTGGTTTATCTAAGTACAATATCTTTGATTACCTCGCTGCCGGCTTTTTCATTTAGTTTTTCCTTGAGCGCTTCCCTTAGCATCAGCAATTCGTTCCTGACGACTGAAGAATTCAGGTGGACATAAAGAATATGATCTTTAATATAGACTTTTGATGTCCTTAAGGATATGGCTTTTCCGACTATTTCCTCCCACGAGTTTATAAGATTTATCTCCGTAAGTTTCCCCTCAAGGTTCATCTCCCTGATGTAGTCATTCATTGCTTCGGCAATTGATATGGTCTTGCTGCGTCTCATCCTCTTTTATTGCCATTTTGAATTATTTCATCAATACCGCTTTCCCCGATACTGAAAAGTTTGTAGTCGGTATTGATCGTATTTAGTATATACTGTAACCTGCTTTGATGAGTATCTGTTATAAATATCTGACCGAAGCGATGATTGCCTACCAGCCGTATTATCTGTGCGACTCTGTCTGCGTCGAATTTGTCAAAGATATCATCAAGGAGCAAGATAGGTGAAAAACCGGCTTTTCTTTTTATATAGTCAAATTTTGCCAGTTTAAGAGCTACAAGATATGATTTCTGCTGACCCTGAGATCCGAGAGATTTTACCGGAAAGCTATTCATTTCAAATACCAGGTCATCCTTGTGTATTCCTACAGTTGTGTATTCAAGGTACCTGTCTTTGCTGACGGCATTCTTGAGAATTTCATTAAAATCACCTCCGATAAGATGAGAACGGTAAGTAAGGCTGACAATCTCCTTCTGACTTGCCACTAAGGAATAGTATTCCTGAAATACAGGAATAAGCTCATTTATAAGTATATCCCTTTCCCCGAAAACGAAGTTTCCATACCTTACAAGCTGGGAATCCCAGATTGAAAGTATCTCGTCATCAAAATTTGAGGAAGCTTTAAAATCTTTTAAAAGTTTATTCCTCTGCTGAAGAGCTTTGTTATATTTTAATACAGAATCAAGATACTCAGCATTATACTGACTAATTATCTTATTCAGGAATTTTCTTCTTTCTTCGCTGCCTTCGCTGATAAGCGCACTATCTGCCGGGGAAATCATAACAACAGGATACTTTCCTACATGATCTGAGAGCCGTTGATATTCTTTGCTGTTACGTTTTAAAATTTTCTGTTCTTGCTTATGAAAAGAGCAAAAGATATTATCTTCCTCTCCGTCTCTAACAAACAACCCCTGAATAATGAAATAGTCTTCATCATGCTTTATGTTTACACTGTCAATATTATTAAAAAAGCTTTTTGTAAGAGACAGATAATGAATAGCGTCCAGGATATTGGTTTTTCCCACACCGTTATTTCCAACAAAGCAGTTAATTTTTGGAGAGAATTCCAGTTCAGCCTGGTTATAGTTTTTAAAGTTTGTAAGAGATAGTTTTTTAAGGTACATAGGGAAAGGTTCAAAGGTGCAATGGGACAAAGGGTTAAGGGATAAGGGATAAGGGATAAGGGATAAGGATTATTGGTTAAGTTAATTGTTAATTGTTAGTGGTTGATTGGTGAGCGGTTATATGGATGAAAAGTTCAAAGTGTTGAATGTACTTAATAGTTATCTGCTTTTAAAGGCCTTGTTGGTTACAAAGTTAAAAAAAAGAATTGGTCATTATCTAATCAAGTTTATAGTGCTGATAATCAATTCTATATTCTTGATAATCTTAATTTTCATTTTTTTAATCAATTGTTTTAAAATTACTTGAAAAGAACTACTTTTGCGAAGTTAATTTTTTAAGTATTTTAAGCATAAACCGTTATGGCAAAAAATAAAAAAGAAGAGACTTCGCAGGGTTTGAAGAACGTTGAGCAGACATTGACAAAAACAGAACAGTTCCTGGAAGAGAATTATAAGAGCTTATTGATCGGATTAGGTGTTATTGTTGTTTTGGTTGGCATTTTCTGGCTTGGCAGACTCTATCTGAGTAAGAGAAATAATGAAGCTCAGTCGCAAATGTACCAGGCTGAGAGATATCTTGAAATTGATTCAATAAACCTTGCCCTGAACGGTGATGGGAATTACCTGGGATTTCTTGATATTGCCAAAGATTACAAATTTACAAATGCCGGTAACCTTGCCCGTTATGGCGCGGGTATCTGCTATCTTCACCTTGGACAGTACCAGGAAGCTATTGATTTCCTGAATAAATATTCGAAGAAAGACAAAGTCATTGGTTCTTTGGCCATCGGGGCAACTGGTGATGCATATGTTGAACTGG
This sequence comes from Bacteroidia bacterium, assembly GCA_041480425.1. Lineage (GTDB taxonomy): Bacteria > Bacteroidota > Bacteroidia > Bacteroidales > VadinHA17 > LD21. The sequence goes on along the minus strand of JBGOZX010000043.1, from coordinate 24,642 downwards.
GAAATACAGACAAAGGCGTATCAAAATATCTTGAAGCAGCTGAATATGCTGCTAACTCCTTTAATACACCTTTGTTTCTGATGAAAGCTGCTGAACTTTATGAGATGAACGGTAAATACACCGATGCGTTGGGAGTTTATGAAATGATTAAAACCGAGTATCCCGAAAGTACGGAAGGAACAACAATTGACAAATATATTGCAAGGGTAAAACTTCTGGTAAAATAATGAGTACAACCAATCTGTCAGAATATGATCCTGAAACCATACCGGATGCCAAAAAAATGAGGTTTGGTATTGTGGTGTCTGACTGGAACCGGGAAGTAACATGGGCATTGCTCGAAGGAGCCTCAAAAACCCTTAAAAAACACGGAGCCTCTGAAAATAATATTGTTGTTACGCATGTTCCGGGAAGTTTTGAACTTACCCTTGGTGCCCAGTTTCTCGCAGAATATGATGACCTTGATGCAGTGATCTGTCTGGGATGTGTCATTCAGGGAGAAACACCTCATTTCACATATATTTGTCAGAGTGTTACCCAGGGAATAACCCAGCTTAATCTCGAGTATAACATACCATTTGTTTTTGGTGTTCTCACAACCAACAACCTTGACCAGGCTTTAGCCAGGGCCGGTGGAAAGTATGGAAACAAAGGCAATGAAGCCGCCATCACTGCTATTAAGATGGCTGCTCTTCAATATAAGATGGAAAAATAGTTTTGCCGGTAACTCACCTCATACACAATGCTTTATAAGGACATAACCTGCATTTGTTTTCGTCATGTGTCATTCTGAAAGGCTCTTCACTGCTGAAAATGGATTTTATTGTTCCCGTCAATCCATATAAATACTCTTTCCTGATTATTTCATAATTTTCCACTAACAAGTCGCTGTTTTTTTCTCCTCTTATTTTCAAGGTGTCAGCATATTTATGGCCTGGTAACTCCTTCACCCTATAAACCGACGGTTTTACCAAAGCATCAGGACTTTTAGCAAGATATGCTTCGCAATATAATAAAGTTTGAAGCCAGCCATCATAATCTTTTTTACGATCATCAGTAAACAAGTCGCTTACTGAATTTATTCTGGGGGCAATTACTCCTGTTTTGTAATCCACAATTCTTGTGATACCTGAAAAACAGTCTATACGGTCAATATTTCCACCTGTTCTGATGGTGAAAATCTTACTGTTTATCTCAGCATTAAGATTGAAGATAAATGATTCCTCAAGATTAATAATAGTAAAAGGTGCAACTGTTTTGTCGGCCCGGAGGATTTTAATCAGGTACATTAGTAAGATATCTCTAACAATCAGCTCGTTATCGCTTAAAGATCTCTCCATTTCCCTGTTATAGTTTTCATTGATGGTTTTATCGATAAGAAGGAGGAGTTTATTTTCATCCCTGATTATGGAATCCAGGATACTTATTGTAATCTCTCCTCCTGAATAATTATTATAAATGTTTTTCATTATTCCGTGCAACATTTTTCCAAACATTGCATGGTCAATATCGTCAGAGACTTTGGCAGACTCTTTAAGTCGATTCACATACCGGTAATAGAACCGCATCCTGCAGTTCAGCCAGGTGTTAATGGCTGTCGGGGATAAAATAGTTTCACTTTTCTTATCAAGATAGAGAGAGTACAGTTGAGCTGAATGCTTTTCATTCCTTTCAATTATCTCTCTTATTGAAACCGGAGTTTTTATATCAAAACTCAAATTCAGTAATTCCGGTCCTAAAATCTGCTCATATTTCATCTGAAGAAGAAACCTGCTCATTTCTCCTGTCCTCAAACCATCAGAATTTGAGTTATAGACAAAAGTAATATTTTCAGCCCTGTGCAGAAGACGATAGAAATGGTAAGCAAATATCGATTCCTGGTGGTTTATTGTAGGAAGTCCAAAAGCTTCCCTGATACTGAAAGGGATGAATGATGATCCGGTTGAAACTCCGGGCAGAATACCTTCGTTCACTGAAAGCATTATAATATTTTTAAAATCAAGTGCCCGTGTTTCGAGTATTCCCATTATCTGTATGCCCGATAACGGTTCTCCCGAAAATGGAACCGATTGGTTTCTCAAAATCTTATCAAGAATTCTTATGTAGGTATCGGTCTTAAAGCTGATATCGGGATTATTAACAATCATTTCAAGACGATTTATCGAGAGTAAAACCCTGTATATAAATTCATTCCTGATGTTCTTCTGCATCGGGAAATCCGGTAAACCTTGCCCTATATTTCCCATGTCGACCGAAACATTCGTAAGGATATCTTTTATGTAATCAGACAATAGGGCAGGATTATCTGCCTTTCTGAAAATAGTTACCAGAATTGCTGACTTTTTAAGATGATCGGATGGCACCCGAATGAGATTGTTTTTAACTATTTCTTCTAAGATCTTTTTATCCTCCTCATCCAAAAGATGTTCAATCAACTGATGCTTCAAAATACCATTTACATCACGGAAACTGAAATACAAAGCACCATTTTCGATTGTAGTATTTCTCTGAAGATTAAGGAGTTGCTTAATAAGACTATAAACATTTGTCTGTCTGAGCGGATAACCCATCGTAATGTTTACATCACCGATGTCTTCAGGGAGGCTTGTAAGAACCGGCACAAGAAGATTCTCATCAGCCAGGACTACAGCGGTATGATGTGCATTTTCTGATGAAAGATCAGGTATCTCTTTAACCAGATTTGATATAAGTTTTACCTGTGCAATATCTGAGGTGGTCGCAATTAAACGACGGCCGATATCAGTATTTTTTGCAGAAAGCAGAGTATCATAATTCCAGTCACCTGGCATGTCATTATTAAAAGACTTAAAGTTCTTATTCAGGAATAATCCGGCAGAGTTCAGCTTACCACCTTTAATGTAAGAGTTATCATAATCCCAGTAAAATCTGGCAAGTCCTTCTTTCTTCAACTGTTTCATAATTGTCTCTTCGCACTTATTCAATGCATTAAAACCGATGAAATGAACCATTTCCCATCTGATATCGGCTTTATTTTCAATTTCCAATTTTTCTGCCAGATCCCTGAATATCATTCCCTCATAAGCAAGGTTCAGGGAACGAAGCGAACTTCTGAATCCTATATACAGGTCAGAAAGGATGGACCAGATATTTTTAAATTCCAGCTTTTCTTTGGTTGGTTTTTCCGGTTCAAAATTTTTCCAAAACCTTTTTATTATTTCGGCCTGTTCTTCATCAAGATCTCCGAATTGGTTATCAATATTTTTGAAATCCTGTACGTTGCGAAACAGTACAGACGCATCTGCCATGTACTTATCAATATCATCAAAGTCATTTAATAGCATATCGCCCCAGAAGTAGAATTCATCGAAGTTCTCCGGTGACTTATTAAGTTTGCGGTATATCTTATAAAGTTCAATTAGAAGTATCTCGTTTTCAGCAACATGAAGCGGCGAGAATGTTGAAAAAAAATCATTAATGGTCAATGTTGCCGGTGCCCAGACAGGTTTATCGATCTGAGCAGCAAGGTATTTCAGGAAATAAAGACCTGCCCTCCTGTTCGGAAATACCAGACATTGGTTTCTCAGGTTTTTTCCATTCTCATCGTAAAGCAGCTTCGCAATTCTTTCCAGAAAATATTCCATCTTTAAATTATTGCTTTTTAAGGTGTTAAAGCGTTAATTCGTAAAGTTTTCCCTGCCATGTATCAAGTTCTTCAAGCTTCTTTTCTATCAGGTCTACAATCTGGTCAGTTCGCTTTTTACTCCACTCCACTCCTGTAAGAAAACGTGGAGGAGCTTCTCCTGTGAACCTCTCCACAACTATTGCAGGATTGAGTCTTTCGAGAAATCTAACAAAGAAATCCAGATATTCACTCCATGTGAAAAGCTTGAAATCAGCAGGATTCATTTCATATTCCTTTTCTATCTGTGTTCCCTTTATTATCTGTAGCTGATGAAATTTAACAGTTTTCAGGGGAAGTTTTGAAATGATTTCCGCCTCTTTAAGCATCTCCTCACGTGTTTCTCCCGGCAGCCCAAAAATGAAATGAGCCCCGGTGGTTATACCCCTTAAAGCTGTCATCTCCAAAGCTTCGACAGCCTCTTCATATGTATGTCCACGGTTAATCCGGAGTAACGTTTTATTGTAACAGGATTCTATACCATACTCAATTGCCAGATAACAATTCATGGAGAGCTCCTTCAGGGAATCGAGCATTTCGGCATTGACACAGTCGGGTCTTGTACCAATAACTATTCCGATAATGTCCGGGTGATTAAGAGCTTCTGTATACAACTTTTTCAAAGTGCTGAGAGATGCATAAGTACTGGAGTAAGCCTGGAAATAAGCAAGATATGAACCTGCTTCCCTGTAACGCCTTTTAAGAAATTCAATACCCTCGTTTAACTGCACTGTGATTGACTTTGTCGAAAGGCAGTAAGAAGGATTGAATGCTTTATTGTCGCAAAAGGTACACCCTCCGGTCCCCCTCGATCCATCGCGGTTAGGACATGTAAATCCTGCATCGATTGAAACTTTCTGCACCCTGGAACCATAAATGCTCCTGAAATAGTTTGAATAGGCATTAAATCTGCGATGATGACCCCAGGGGTATTTTCGTTTGTAATTTTCTACGATGTCCATTCAGGCAGATATTATTTTATCAGCATCAACGTACCAGAGGAATGCCTCAATATTATCATAACCCATTTCAGAGAGAATACGCCGGTATTGTCTGATCTGGGTAAGGTAATGAGGATTCTCCTCCCCGAATTTAAAATCAACAATTATTGTCTTTTCGTCACGGAAAATGACCCTGTCAGGGCGTCGTGTATTAGCTATCGGCATCAGAATTGAAGCTTCATTCATGACTTTACTGTCTTTTTCAAACCACTCCCTTACCACAGGCCTGCTCAGCATTTCAATTATCTTTTCCTGGATTCCTGCTGCTTCCTCTTCAGGTATCTTGCCGTCAAAAACCATTTTTCTGACTGCATCCGGAACATCTTCATTTATAATTATCCCCTCAAAAATCTCGTGCATTAACCTCCCATAGTTTATTTTGTTACGGATCTCCTTTTTATCATACAGAAAATAATTCTCACCATGCAGCTTCAGTTTAAGTGATTCAATTTCATCACTTACAGGATAATTATTGATTGTAATGTTCCTGTTACTTAAGGTACTAACTTCATTGGCAGGTATATTACCAAATTCAAACACTTTTTTCTCAGGATCAAAATAATCATTCAGAACAATATCTGATGCTTCGGAAGCGGCTCCGGTGAAGGTTATTGCTTTCCTGATCACAGTTGCAATTCCATTCTCTGCTTTGGGGCTTTCAGGCACAAATCCATAAATGGCGTTTTTAGCCCTTGTCAGAGCAACATATAACAGGTTTATATTATCAAGGTAAGCTGAATACTTTTCTTCATTATATTGCTTCGCAAATATTGTATCCGAAAGTTCACTTTTATATCTTATAGGAACAACTCCCAGTTTGTTAAATGGTGGTGAATCTGGCTTAACCCATAAAATATTTGACTGTTGGGATTTATGATCGAGATTCCATGAAAGGAACGGTAAAATCACCACGCCGAATTCAAGCCCTTTTGACTTATGGATAGTAAGTACCCTTATAGCATCCTGTTGTTCAGGAAGTGACACTGATTTATTTTTGCCATCCGATTCCCACCATTCAAGGAATGAAGGGATACCCGGATTTTTATTGGCTGTAAAATTAAGTACCATGTCCTGGAAACTATTCAGATATGCCACATTGTATGAATAGTTGCCGAGGTTGAAAAACCTTATTGTTTTCTCTGTTATATCCCAGAGCGGTAAATATCTTATACTTTCAAGAAAACTCTCATAACCATCGGGGAAAAAATCAATTGCATACTCCACTAGTTTATCGCTTATTAAAGACACCCTGTCAGCATCTTCCCTGCCGGTTGCAAGAAGAAAGTACCTGAGCATAAGTGCTCTGCCAATCATATCTTTCGGATTATCAAGTACCATCAGTACTGCTGCAATAAAATTTATTACAGGAGAGTTGGAGAGCAGCAGCGAATCGCTTGAAACAATATTATAATTAAATTGTTTCTTCCTTTCATCCGGACATGTGGAACAGTAGCTGATGATTGTTTTCAGAACTTTAGCTCCCTCCCTGTTGTCTCTTACCAGAATACCTATGTCAGATGCCCTGTAACCTTTTTCCTGAAATGACTCGATAACCGCAGGAAGCAGATGAAGGACCGTTTCCTGCCACTTCATTTCATCGTTATCATCAACAAATTCGATTCTGATATACCCCTGATCTTTAATTTGAGGATCAACCTGAACAGCTTCCGAAAATAACTCACGGAAACTTGCCGTCAAGCTGATACCCGACAATTCTTCATCTATCTGTTGAGGAATAATTGAAAAGAGACCATTGTTGAACCTGATAATATTTGTGCAACTTCTCCAGTTGATGTTTAAGGGCTCACTTTTAAGTCTTTCATTATCGACTTCTCTTTTCAGATCACGGAGAATTTGCCAGTCGCTGTTCCTCCACCTGTAGATTGATTGTTTTACATCACCCACAACAAGATTATCGAATCCCTGGGCCATACTGTTTTCAATAAGTGGTTTGAAATTTCTCCACTGGATAATTGAGGTATCCTGAAACTCATCAATCATGAAATTCTCAAATGTGTTACCTACTTTTTCGTAAATAAAGGGAGACTGGTCTTTATCTGTTATAAGGTAAATAAGCTCCCCGGCATCGGATAAAAGAAAGATGTTCTCGTCCCTGGTAAGAAGATGAACCTGACTTAATACATCAGACAGTATCCCGAGTGCATAAATATTTGAAAGAATAACAATTGCGCTTTTATAATTAATCACGTTACTGTTATAAAAGCGGATAGCTTCTTTCAGGGATTCTTCCAGTCCGCTTCTGATTGCATTCTCAAGAGTGCTTGAAATCGGCCCGGAGCACCACCTTGGAGGATCTTTTTCGATTTCGAGTACATAACTATTAGGAGCCTTAATAATTCCATCAGCCAGAGATCTGATAAATCCCGGTACTCCACGTCCTTTCTGATAGAACATGTCATCCGACAGGCCAAACTGTGAATATATTGAAGCACATTTAGTACCATAATCCCTCAACTTTTTCTCAAAACCTGATGAAATTGATCTTATCTCTCCGATGTAGGCTGCAAGGAATTCTTTGTCATGGAGTTTTACACTCTCATCATGAGACAATAGTTTAAATTTCTCACTGAACAATTCTTCAGCAAGGCTGATAATATTTTTTTTCAGGTCCCAGGTTTTCTCGTCTTCAATATTAGCCCTAACATAAACTGATAACCAGTTTTTTATCATAGCATCGGAGGCTGCCGATGCAATCATTTTGTCTACCGCTGATGACAGGATTGAACTATGGTCCAGTTCAATGTTAAAACCTGAATGTAATCCGATATCCCTTGCAAAAGCCATGAGGATTTTCTGGAAAAAGCTGTCAATTGTACTTACCGAAAAACGTGAAAAGTCGTGCAAAACAGAGTAAAGTATCTCTTTTGCTTCTATCCTGATTGCCTCCTCGGATTTTCCGGTAGATTTGATGAGGTCGGACAGATACTTTGATTTTTCTCCGGTAGCCAGGTTGTTCAGTTCATCCAGTATTCTGCTTTTCATTTCAGCAGTGGCTTTATGGGTAAAAGTCACAGCAAGTATTTTACGATAGCTATAACGGGATCTGAACAGCTTTTCAAGGTATATACCAGCAAGTTTATAAGTCTTACCCGAACCTGCTGATGCGCTATAGATAGTTAACGTTCCAGCACCCATAATGGCTTAAAGTTAGCCAATTTAATTAACTTTGCACGGTGAAAAAAAGAGTTGTAATCGGATTATCAGGTGGTGTTGACTCAAGTGTGGCAGCCTGGATACTTAAGGAACAGGGTTATGATGTTTCCGGACTATTCATGAGGAACTGGTACGACACAACAGGGCTTCTTCAGAGTGACTGTCACTGGGAAGATGATCTTATGTTTGCAGAAATGGTCGCAAAAAAATTACATATTCCTTTTCACCAGGTCGATCTGAGCGGACCTTACAGACAGAGGGTAGTTGATTATATGTTCTCAGAGTATGAAAAAGGCCGTACTCCAAATCCTGATGTCCTCTGCAACAGGGAAATAAAATTCGATTCCTTTGCCAATGAGGCCAGAAAACTCGGAGGCGACTTTGTAGCAACAGGGCATTATTGCCGGAAAGAAACTGCAAAATCAGGTGATATTAAGATTTACAGGCTCCTTGCCGGAAAAGATGAAAATAAGGATCAGAGTTATTTCCTTTGTCAGGTAAATCAGGAACAGCTTGGTTTTGCATTGTTCCCAATAGGCGATATGACCAAACCTGAAGTTCGAAAGGTTGCTGATAAGCTGGGACTTGCAACGGCACAAAGGAAAGATTCTCAGGGAATATGCTTTGTCGGGAAGGTACATCTTCCTACTTTCCTGCAGCAGAGACTTGAAGCAAAACAGGGTCAGATAATTGAGATACCTAAAGAAATAGAATTCAGGTCGCGGTCTGCTGTCTCTCATGATAATAAGATTACATATGATGAATTAAAACTCGCCTCAGAACCATATAAATATAATTCTTCGTCCGGAAAAATTATCGGCACACATAACGGAGCACATTTCTTCACAATTGGTCAGAGGAAAGGGATGAACTTAGGTGGATATAAAGAGCCCCTGTTTGTTATAGGCACTGATATTGAAAGGAATATACTGTATGTCGGTGAAGGGCAGTCACATCCCGGACTTTTCAGAAAAGGTCTGTTTGTAAGGAATGATGAAGTACACTGGATAAGAACAGATCTTGAAATGTTTGAAGGGGAAAGCCGTGAATACCTTGTAAGGATCCGATATCGTCAGCCGTTACAAAAGGCAAGACTCTTCAAAAAAAGAGATGGCATATACATTATCTTCAATAAATTACAAAGAGGAGTTGCTCCCGGACAATTTGCAGCCTGGTATGATGTTGATGAGGTGATTGGTTCGGGGGTGATAGACAGGTAGGGAAAAGACAAAAGACAATAGACAAAAGACAAAATGAAAAAGATTTGTATTATAAGCGGAGGATCAAGCGGGCTTGGTTTAGAGATGGCAGTACTTCTGGTAAAGGAAGGAAGAAATGTGATAATACTTGGTCGCGACAGAGAAAAACTTTCAAAGGCACTTAAAAGACTCAGTAGTTTTACAAATAAAGGTTATACCGATTCTTTTGTCTGTAATATTGGAATCGAAACAGACATAAATGAATTTGGCAGATATATAACCGATAATAAGTTTTTTACTGAATATCTTTTTAATAACGCAGGAAGAGGCCTCTTTACTAAAGCCAGTTCATCAACATCTGCAATGATCGATGCAGTATTTGAACCTAATTTAAAAGGCATGATCCTCCTTACTTCTGAAATATTAAGAATAACCCCTGAAGAAGAAGAGCTTTCAATTGTCAATATAATGTCAACTTCGGCTCTTCTGGGCAGGGCGCAAGAGTCTATTTATTGTGCTGCGAAATGGGGAGCCAGAGGATACACAGAAGCACTCAGGACAGAACTGAAAGGGACAAAACGGAATATTATTGCGGTTTATCCGGGCGGAATGAGAACTGGATTCTGGCAGGTTACAGATCAAAACCGTGATATTTCAGGTTTCATGGATCCTGCTGAAGTGGCCAAAAAAATTGTGAATGCTGTTCTGATAAAAGATAAGTTATTTGTAAGTGATATTGTAATAAACAGGAAATAAGTAAAGGACAAATCTTTGAAGTCTTAACGCCCCTCGGGCTGTCTTGCTCCTTTCAGTCGCTGGTCTTTAAGTCAGAAGACAGCGAAGCGTTAAGACCCAAAGACGGAGCGCAGTGACAGACAGTAAAGCGTTATGACAATCGATTTTTATAATCCTCGTATCCGAACTTCTTAATCAGTTTGAATTTTCCATCCATAGTCCAGACACCTATTGATGGATGCTGCACTCCGTTAAATGTAGTTGTCTTAACCATGGTATAGTGGATCATATCCCAGAATATGATCCTGTCGCCAGGTTTCAATTCTTTGTCAAACGACCACTCACCAATTACGTCTCCCGAAAGGCACGAGTTGCCACCCATCCTGTAGGTTGGTTTCCCCGGGACAGGATCAGTTGCTCCTATTATCTTTGGATTGTAGGGCATCTCAAGGCAGTCGGGCATATGGGCAGTAAAAGAAACATCGAGTATTGCGGTTTTAATTCCTTGGTTTTCAACAATATCTTCAACGGTAGCAACCAGCTCTCCCGTCTCCCAGGCAAAAGCACTTCCCGGTTCAAGTATGACATGAAGGCCTGAATTCTCCTTGAACCGTTTCAGTATTTTAATCAGATGATCAACATCATAGTCATTTCTAGTCATCAGATGCCCTCCTCCCATATTGATCCAACTGAGACTAGGAAAGAACCTTCTGAATTTGACCTCAACAACCTGTAAAACTTTTTCCAGAGCGTAAGAGTCCGATTCAAAGAGGACATGAAAATGAAGCCCCTTAACACCTTCCGGTAAACCTTGACTGAGATCATCAGCAATAATACCGAGTCTAGATCCTGGGGAGCATGGATTATAAATTCCATGACTGATCCCGGAGAACTCCGGATTTATCCTTAATCCCGGAGAAATTTCTTTAGAATATTTTGACAAAATAGTCGAGAATTTCCTGAATTGGGCCAGCGAGTTAAACGTGATATGTGAACTATACTTCAGGATTGTCTCAAATTCATCCTCTTTAAATACAGGAGAATAGGTGTGTGCCGGGGAACCGATTTCTTCAAAGCAGAGCCGGGCTTCATGTACAGAACTTGCTGCCGCACCTTTAATAAACTCTTTGAGAATCGGGAAGACTCCCCACATTGCAAAACCCTTGAACGCAAGTATTATCTCTGCACCCGATTCATCAGATACGCGTCTGATTAATGAAAGATTCTTTCTGAATCGTTCTTCATCAATGATGTAACAAGGAGATGGTATTTTGTTGTAAGCTATTGGCAAAGTGATTATTATATTATGTATTTATTACCCACCCCTAACCCCTTCCAGGAGGGGATTTAAACGTTATGATTCCTGTAGCCTGCAGCCTTTCAGATCTCCAAATCCACGTTATGCAACTCCACCCAGGGTAATCCCAGCCTGTTTAGTTCGGTCATAAAAGGATCAGGATCAAATTCCTCAACATTGAATACACCAGGTTTTTTCCAGATACCTTTCAGGTACATCATTGCGCCAATAGCTGCAGGAACTCCTGTTGTATAGCTTACACCCTGGGCACCTGTTTCCTTAAAGGCTGCTTCATGGCTGCAATTATTGTAGATGTAATATGTTTTCCCCTTTCCGTTTTTAATCCCTTTTATCCTACAGCCAATTGAGGTCTGTCCCTTATAATTTTCTCCAAGTTCACCAGGATCCGGGAGTACGGCTTTAAGGAACTGTATTGGAATTATTTCTCTCCCGTCAAACATGACTGGTTCAATACCTGCCATGCCAATATTCTGAATCACACGCAAATGTGTAAGGAATTCCTGTCCGAATGTCATCCAGAATCTTGCTCTTTTGAGTGTCGGATAGTTTTTTACAAGTGATTCTAACTCCTCATGGTAAATAATATAGGATTCCTTCGGACCAATGTCAGGGTAATTTAATAGTTTATGGATCTCATGAGGTTTTGTATAAATCCATTTACCATTTTCCCAGTATTTGCCCTTCTGGGTTACTTCCCTGATGTTTATCTCAGGATTGAAATTTGTTGCAAACGGTTTGCCATGGTCTCCTGCATTACAGTCGACTATATCCAGATAATGGATTTCATCAAAATGATGCTTAGCAGCATAGGCTGTAAAAATTGAAGTCACTCCGGGATCAAAACCACAACCGAGTATTGCGGTAATTCCTGCTTTTTTATATCTGTCCTGGTACGCCCATTGCCAACTGTATTCAAATTTTGCCTCCTCAAGAGGTTCATAATTGGCGGTATCAAGGTAAGCTACACCTTCCGCCAGGCAGGCATCCATTATATGAAGGTCCTGATATGGCAATGCGACATTTACCACAATATCGGGCATATACGATTTGATAAGCTGCCTGAGTTCAGGAACCTTATCAGCATCAATCTGTGCTGTTTTGACACGATTTTGACCAATTCTTGCAGCTATGGCATCACATTTGTATTTCGTCCGGCTTGCCAGCATGATCTCAGTAAACACCTCCGGTAGAGAAGCCATCTTATGAACAACAACTGTCCCTACTCCACCGGCACCGATAACCAGTACTTTTCCCATATACCCGATATTAATAAGAAGTTAGTCTGATTCAAATATAAGATTTTATAATGACCAATCAATGGACTATTATCAATCAGAATAATTCTCCTGTTTTTCAATTTCAGGATAAAACAGAACAAAATTATTTCTGCTTATATTTGTTACCTAAGTTTTTCAGAGCTAATATATGAAGCTGATCAATCCTTTGGTAATCCTCCGGATATTAAGTACAATTCTTGTTGTTGAAACTGTTTCATTTTTATTCTGTTTACCAGTTGCTCATTTATATAAAGAATCACCAGATCCATTCCTTTGGTCAGCTGCAATTACAATATTGATATCGGTTATTTTCTATATTATTTCCAAAGATGCAGATCCAAAAAAATTCAGTAACCGGGATGGATATCTTGCTGTTACTTTAGCTTGGACAGTCTTTTCCATCTTAGGATCATTACCATACCTGATCAGTGGCACTATACCATCCTTTATAGATGCATTCTTTGAATCCACATCAGGTTTTTCAACAACCGGCTCATCAATCCTTACTGATGTTGAAATTCTGCCATATTCTATTCTTTTCTGGCGCAGTCTGACCCACTGGATAGGAGGAATTGGAATTATTGTACTTGTAGTTTTAATACTTCCTTCCCTTAAGGTGTCAGGTTATCATTTATTTAGCCTTGAATCATCCTTAAAAGAAAAAATTCATCCCAAGGCAAAAGGAATCGGTTTCAGAATATTGTTTATATACATCGGACTAACCCTTTTTGAAATTTTGTTATTAAGTCTTGGAGACATGAACCTGTTCGATAGCATTTGTCATTCTTTCGGTACGATAGCTACGGGTGGTTTTTCAACTAAAAATACCAGCCTCATGTTCTATTCACCTTATAGTCAATACATTGTAATGATATTTATGTTTCTTGCAGGCGTAAGTCAGGTTATATATTATTATATAGTAAAACTGAATTTCAGGAAAGTAAAACAAAATGAAGAGTTATGGTTCTATATTGCTACTGTAATTATTGCCGGCGCACTTGCCACCAGTATTCTCCTGATCAATACAACCAAGCCTTTAGAGGTGGCCACCAGAGAAGGGTATTTTCAGATAATTTCGATTATGACCTGCACAGGATTTGCATCAGCTGATTTTCTATTCTGGCCTATGGCAGGAGTTTTACTGATATTTGTTATGATGTTTTCGGGAGGAAGCACAGGTTCAACCAGTGGTGGAATTAAGATGGCTCGCCACCTGGTCGTACTTAAAAACATTAAGAGTATTTTTACGAAACTCAATCACCCTAATATGGTGACTTCCATCAAATTAAATGGCAAAATCATTAATGAAAATACAAACATTTCAATTCTTTCTTTTATCGTTTTATATATTTTCCTTTTCCTGATTGGAACGGTGGTTATGGTTATAACCGGGGTCGATCCGGTAACAGCCTCGGCTTCAGTCGCTACGTGTATGGCTGGTATTGGACCAGGGCTTGGAACTGTTGGCCCGATGAGCAATTTTGCACACATACCGGAGGTAGGGAAATTAGTCCTTGGTTTTCTTATGATTATAGGAAGACTCGAAATAATAACAGTATTCACACTTTTTACAAGGTCGTTTTGGAGGTTGTGATCTGATCCGACTTCGACAAAGCTACGTCGGACGAAGGATGGGGAGAGGGGGAGAACCGGAGAGTGGGTGAATGTTAACCAGAAAGATCCCCTCATAGGAGGGGGCCGAGCCTGCCTACCGGCAGGCAGGCGTTAAAAATTTGCCCGGTGAGCAAATTTAGCGCATCGCCTTCGGCAAGCCTTCGGCGACCGAAGGAAGGAGCCAGTCTGCAGGGCCAGGGGTGGATTTGAAAGGATGGAACAAGAGAACAATTAACGTTTTTTTTCGAATAATTTCCTTATATCATCCAGATTTTCGGGAGTTCCGATATCAAACCAGTAGCCTTCATCGTGTTTAAAGGTTAAGACTTTGTGATCTGAAGCAAGTTGCAAATATAGCGAGGTCAACGAATAAACACCTTCATCCATATACTTAAATATCTCAGGATTAACAACATGAACACCTGAAAATGCTATTTCTGATAGCTCTTCTCTGATTTTACCTGAAATTATCTTTTCGCCGGTTGCCTTGTTGCACCAACCATGCAAAAATCCTTTATTATCAATCAATAAGAACCTGTTTCCGGCTCTGTTACGTACAGCCAGTGTTGCCAGTCCATCTTTTGACTTATGAAAATTATATAATGCTTTAAGATCAATATCGGTCACAATATCAACATTATACAGAAGAAAAGGATCCTCATTGAAAAAATTTCTGGCCTTAAATAATCCTCCTCCGGTTTCAAGCAGAAGCTCTCTTTCGTCAGAGATGGTTATCTTATATCCCAGCCCGATCAGATTATTTGCTTCATACTCAACCATATCTGCAAAATGGTGGACATTAATTATTATGTCATCAAAACCATGTGATGTGCATTTTTCTACAGCCAGTTGAAGAGCCGTTTTTCCGTTTATGACAACGAGTGCCTTGGGGATATTTACTGTTATTTTCCCGAGCCGCTTACCAAGCCCTGCAGCAAAGATCATTGCCTTCATCTGACGCTGTGTTGAATAAATTATTAGTTGTAAAGGATAAAGTTAAATTATTGATCCTTCCCGTTTTTCGCTACAATCAGTTTGTTATACATTTCCGTATCAGAAATTGCTCTTATTACAGTATACAGCTCCCCAAGCCTGATCTCTTTTTCTCCCCATTCGATAACGTTCTGTAAAAGTCTCACAGCCGGGATAATACTTTCGGTGAAAGTCGGTTTTTGTTCATATAATCCTCTGAATCCGAAGGCACCAAGTGCCTGCATTAATCTGATCATACTGAAACCGGCATAATATCCCCTGAATTTCTCCCTGCTCTCTTTTGATACAGTACAGAAATTGTCAATATAATATCCGAGAAGTTTTTCCCTTTCATTATCCGGTATAAGGAATTTTGCATCATAAAGCAAAGAGGCAACATCATATTGAGGAGCGCCTTTTCTACCGCCCTGGTAGTCAATGAACCATGGATCCTCTCCTACAACCATTACGTTTGCAGTCTGAAAGTCCCTGTAGAGAAAATAGTTCTGGCCAGCTTCAAGAAGATAATCAGCCAGTACATCAAAGTCGTGTTCCAGTCGACGCTCATTAAATGGTGCTGTAATGAGTTTCAGGAACATGTATTTGAAATAATTCATATCCCACATCATGGATTGCCTGTCGAAACTTTTATGAGGATAGCAAAGTTCGAGGTTCAAACCCTCGACACCCTTGGTTTGAAAAAGAACTAACTTATCAAGGATTTTTCGATACAGGTTCTTTGTTTCATCGTCGAAATCTGCTATTAATGGTTTATTATGCAGCCAGGTATAAAGGTTAGTATCTCCTAGATCCTGAAGAAAATAGATAAATTTATCCGGTAGATATCCAAATATTTCCGGGACAGGAAGTGATTTTGCCCTGAAATGCTCTGAAAAGCCTATAAATGCTTCATTTTCTTCAGGATTTGCATTATAAGCTCCTATTATGCTTTTCTCTCTGTTAATGATCCTGAAATATCGTCTGTCAGAACCGGATTTTGGTAAGGGTGTTACATCTATTACATTATCACCAAATAGCTCTTTATAACCTCCTGAAATTATCTTAATAATGTCTAAATCATCCATTTCTGATTGTAATTATTAATTTCTGATTCCTTTTTTTATTTTATCCCTAAATCCCCCATGGGGGACTTAGGGATTAGTTGAAGTTTACAAAGCCCCCTTGGGGGGATGGGGGGTAAATCAAGCCATTTTAATGACTCTCTTTTGTGCTCGACCCCGACTTTCTTTTTTCTTTTTACTTTTGTCTTTTGTCTTATTTTATTACAACCTGATCATTACCTTCTTCCTGTACAAAATCAGTGCTACCACCCAAATTATCATCATCTGCATAATCGCAAACATAAGGCTTCCATTCAAATTACCGGCAACTGGCACACAAATCTTTTCGTAGAACCATGTATACAAGTTCATTTTACTTTCACCAGAAGATACTTGAATGAACAACATCAGTTTGGTCCATATTCCTGCCAGAAAATACGCAAACAGGGCATTTGTACCAAAAACATTAAAGAAAACAGCCCATTTCCGGAATTTAAGTACATCAGTTATCAGGTACATAAGAGCAAGAACAGCAATTGCAATTCCTGCAGTATAAAGCACATACGGGCTGGTCCATAATGGTTTGTTGATCGGGAAAACCATATTCCACAAAAGACCTAAGCCAGTTGCAGCTGCCCCAATAAGAAAAAGCTTCAGAACTGTTTTTCCGCTGGCTGACCCTTTTCCAATAATTTCCCCGATATAATAGCCGATAATGACCGTACAAACAGCAGGTATTGTACTAAGTAAACCTTCAGGGTCGAAAGCTATTCCGAAATCCTGGTAAAGATGATTTTTTCCAAGTATTGCTGCATCGACTTTCAGTGCAAAATTCCCTTCAGGGCTGTAAGGGTCAGCACCTCCGAAAATGCCCAATAACCCCCAATAAGAAAGTAGAAAAACTATCGTCACAATCCACAAGTAATCGCGCCTGATTGTCGTACAGATAAAAGCACCAATACCATAAGCGAGTGCTATCCTTTGAAGAACCCCCATGATCCGGAATGTGGAATAATCCCTGTCAAAGTACGGGAAGATTGCCAGAAGAAGACCAAGGGCAAAAATCGATGCTGTACGTCTGAGAATCCTGAGAAGTGAACTGCCATTTAACTCCTGTCCGTATTTTTTAAGAGAATACCACATTGAAACACCAACAATAAACAGAAAAAACGGGAAGACCAGATCGGTTGGGGTACAGCCGTGCCATTTCGCATGTCGTAACGGGGCATAGACATATTTCCAGCTGCCAGGAGTGTTTACAATGATCATAAAAGCCACTGTCAATCCCCTGAAGATATCGAGGGAAACCAATCTGCTGTTTTTTGCCACGCTTTGTCTAAAATTGTGTTTTGTAAAAATAGTAATTATTTCCCGCTGATCCCGCAGATTTTCGCAGATAGGATTTGAAATCTGCGCTGATCAGCGTCATCAGCGGGACAAAATATTGATTACTTTTGAAGATGTTTTTAACAATCAGAGTTAAATTGACATTATAAAATAATTACAGATCATGCAATTAAAAAGACTATTCGTAATTCTAACCACAGCATTTATTTTATACGGAACCGTAAAGGCACAGATCACTGATCCACCATTTCTGAAATATATGAATCATCCATGGGTTGATTCGGTACTCAATTCTCTGAATATTGAACAAAGAATTACACAATGTATCTGGATAGCCGGTTATTCCAACAGGGATATATCATATGAAGTCGAAGTGACTGATATTATAAGAAAGTATGGAGTTGGCGGAATTGTATTCTTCCAGGGAACCCCTGAGAAACAGGCTGAGCTGACCAACTTCTACCAGAAAATATCCAGAGTGCCCCTTCTCATCTCAATGGATGCAGAGTGGGGTTTGGGTATGAGACTCCAGAATGTAGAGAAATTTCCTTTTCAGATGACTCTTGGAGCAATCAGGAATGATTCTATGATTTACCTCATGGGCAAATCAGTTGCTGCTCAATGCAAACGGCTTGGGGTTCAAATAAACCTTGCACCGGTTGCCGATATCAATAATAATCCTCTTAATCCTGTCATTAATTTCCGTTCATTCGGCGAGAACAGAGAAAACGTTACTTCCAAAGCGTTGATGTATATGAACGGTATGCAGGACAACGGAATTATGGCAACTATCAAACATTTTCCGGGACATGGAGATACCAGCACTGATTCACATCTTGACCTGCCGATAATAAATCATCCAAGAACAAGACTCGATAGCATTGAACTGTTTCCATTCCTGACCCTTATTAATGAAGGTGCTGGCTGCGTTATGACTGCACACCTTAATCTTCCTTCTCTTGATTCTACATCTAAGCTTCCTTCTACACTTTCCCCTGTAATAATTAATGACCTGCTTAAAAGCCAGCTGGGATTCAAAGGATTGGTAATTACCGATGCAATGAACATGAAAGGGGTGACAAAATATTTCAATCCAGGAGAAGCTGACGCTAAGGCATTTGAAGCAGGAAACGATGTAGTTGAATTTGTGACAGATGTCGACGCTGCAATCAGGGAAATAAAGAACCTTTTAACATCCAAAAGGCTGACTAATAACGATATAACTCTTAAATGCCGGAAAGTACTCGCATTGAAGTACTGGTCAGGACTAAGTAAGACACAACAGATTGAAAATGTAAATCTTACTAAGGAAATATCCCCCGCCGTTACAAAAGCTTTTATTCGCGATCTTTATGCAAATGCGCTGACTGTCCTGAATAATAAGGAAAACATACTACCTGTAAAAAATCTGCAGAACCTGAAAATAGCCACACTTGCTATAAACAGAAACAAGATTTCAAAATACCAGCAGAGAATATTAAATTATCATCCTGCGGATACTTTCACCATTGATCCGGCAAACATTGAAATGTCTTCAGAATTATTAAAGAAGCTATCTGAGTATGATCTGGTGATTGCAGGAATTTTTAATACAGATCAGAGACCAAATCTGGGCTACGGAATAAAGCCTGAATTAAATGAATTCCTTAATAGACTTGTCAAAGCAAACAGAACAATCATAACCTACTTTGGGAACCCATATGCGATTGACAGGTTAGAGCCGCTTCAGAACGCTGACGGGCTGGTCCTTGCCTACCAGGAAAATGATTATACAGAAGACCTTTCAGCCCAACTGATTTTTGGAGGCATAGGAGGACAAGGATCGCTTCCTGTTACAATAAATAATAATTGGAAATCAGGTTTTGGTATAATAACTCCAGGCAACTTAAGACTTCAGTACGGATTGCCAGAAAATGCAGGCATGTCTTCAGAAATCCTTGAAAGAAAGATCGATTCAATCGTAAACATTGGTCTAAATGCAAAGGCCTATCCCGGATGTGAAGTAATGATTGCCAGAAAGGGTATCGTTGTATTTCAGAAGACCTATGGTTACCATACTTATGAAAACAGGATTTCCCTTAGAAAAGATGATCTGTTTGATCTTGCGTCCGTTACAAAGGTCTCTTCCACCCTACCCGGATTAATGCTCCTGGACTCTGAAGGTAAATTTTCTCCTGAAAAGAGGCTCGGTGATTACCTGCCTTACTTCAGAAAATCGAATAAAGGCGACCTTCTTATGAAGGATTTGCTGACGCATCAGGCCGGACTTACGGCCTGGATTCCGTTCTGGAAGGAAACTGTAAGAAAAGATTCCATTTTTAAAAGAAACATCTTCAGGCACGAGCATTCTCAAAAATATCCTTTAGAAGTTGCTGATGGTCTGTATATCAATAAAAACTACAGGAAGAAGATATTCTCTGAAATAAAAAAGAGTCCGCTTGATGAGAAAAAATATGTCTATTCCGATCTCACTTTCATTATTGCACCTGTTATAATTGAAACGTTAACAGGAGAAAAATGGTACAATTTTGTTACCACAAATATTTATCACAAAATAGGAGCTTTTGATATGGGATTTAATCCATATCTGAAATATCCGCTAAGCAGGATCGTACCTACGGAGTATGATTCCCTTTTCCGGAGGCAGTTACTGCATGGTACTGTGCATGATGAAGGCGCTGCAATGTTAGGTGGAATATCAGGTCATGCCGGATTATTTGCAACAGCAAACGACCTTATGAAACTTTTGGAGCTGTACCGAAGGATGGGAGAATATGGTGGTGAACAGTTAATTGCAAAGGATGTACTGGAGAGATATACACGGGTGCAATTCCCGGAAAACAACAACAGAAGAGGACTGGGATTTGACAAGCCTCTTCTGAACAATTCTGAACTGACCCAAAAAGAGGCTTACCCTGCAAAAAGTGCAACGCCTCAAAGTTTCGGGCACTCCGGCTATACCGGCACATTTGTCTGGATCGATCCGGGTTATGAGATCAGCTATATTTTTCTTTCAAACAGGGTTTACCCCACGAGAAACAATAATCTTCTGTCAGATTTGAATATCAGGTCGGATATTCTTCAGGCGATATATGATTCAATAAAAAAATAGGTGCAAGGTGCAGGGTGCAAGAAATTTATCCATGAACCTTGTACTGTGTACTGTGTACCTTTGATTTATTTTCTATGGTTTTTCAGATACCAGGCGTTATATTCAGCAATTATTTTTTCAAGATTGCCATAAACATAACCTGCTTCTTTGTTAGCTATCTTTTTTGCAATTTCGGGATAATCAGATAAATACTCACTCATTGCCTTTTTGAATTTCATTAAATATTCCAGCGACCCGAAATCCTGCAATTCTTCGCCTTTCCGGCATCCAAGTATTTCCTCTTTGAGTTCAGATTCACTGAAACTAAAATCAATTTTTGAATTCCAGATATCGTTTTCGTCAATCTTTATACGCTTTTTATCATCAAAATAAGCTTTATATAAATTTATTGGCCCTTCGGTGGTCTTCAAAAGAAAACAATAACGCATGGTTGTATATTCGGGTGAAAATTTCATATTTTCATAAAAGCGGTTAGCAACCTTATACGCTTTAATATCATTTGGTTTATATTTTACAGGATCTTTTTAATCGGGCGTCTTAAAAAAGAAGACCTTCCCCTGATTAGAAATCTTATTTTTTAACATAAGATACCCCTTTACGGTGTCACCTGCATTTGTAATAATATAACCAGGTTAAATAGTGAATAGTTTGATTGAGCCACCAGGCTCCTGGGCATGTGAAACAATAGCAAATAGGGGTGTGAGAACCAACAATAGTAATTGATATAACTTTTTCATATATATTATGATTTGATCTTATAAATTTACCACATTCTTATATGAAAAATTAACCTTTCCCGGAATATTATATAACAAAAACGCAACCTGTGTTTTTCAACAGATTGCGTTTTGGTTATTTTCTGGTAACACACCCCAGACCTGCACAACTTTCAAGATGAAGTGATCCACCAGGCCATTACTGCCACTTTAAGCTGACTACGTTTGATGGTTTTCCCAGTGCTTTTTTGTCAAAGGGATAGTAGTAGCTTTGACCAAAAGCCAGCGGATATAACCTGATATATATGGAGTCTGACATCAGGGCATAGAATTCAGAGTCAAATTCTCTCAATGATCCGTAGGCCGGAACCGGAGTCATAAAATCCCTCTGACTTAATAAACCGCCTGCCATTGATAAATAATTATCCTTTGAAACATCGGGTGAATTACTGCAAAAACCAATCAGCGGGTACCAATAATATGGAATAAGTGTATCACCGTCGATTTTTAAATAAAACTTAACTTCAAACACGGATGTAAGAACTTTTACACTGTCAATGGTCAGATTAAAAGATGGTATCTGAAATATTGCACCATCAGTTAACGTCGGACTATAACCGCCTACATGATAAATGTAACTATTGCCCCTCGTTTTGACATAACCCTCTTTTTCTATGTCAATTCTGTATTTTCCATATTCAAGGTTTTCGAACAGATACATACCACGTACATCAGTAAAAGAGGTACTAAGAAGTGCTGTATCCTTATAAAGACTGACCAGCACACCTGATCTGTCCTGTGGAGATGAATAGTCTTCATTGTAAATGACTATTCTTCCCATGATATCACCGGTCAGAATCTCTTTATTCTTAGAACAGCCATTACTTAAAAGCAACAGTATAATAAACAGCCAGGTTATCTTCACATCAATATAGTTTAAGGCATAATAAAACTCATTACCGAAGAATGCTTTTCCGGGTCCAGAGTCGAATATTCCTCCATTCCTAGATACCTGTTAAAATACCCGTAATAATATTCATCAGGGTTATAAGCGTATCCAATGATATAAATTATTTTACCGCTTTCAAACGGTAATAAATCAGGATCGATATATACTTTGTCCCTCCCTGAGCCGCTATATCCAGGTTCTATATCAAAGGAACCATAAGATTTGATATATTTTTTATAAGTCACACTGTTTTTAACATCCATAAAAAACACAACCGGTAAATAACCCATATTCTGACCAGTTTCAATTGCTACATAAAACTTCTCCGGATCAGTTCCGGGTTTGATCTCAATAACAATTCTTTGCAAACCAGGCATTATATAGCTAAAATCTCTCTTAAAAAGTTTAACGTTCCGGGCTCCGGCAGTATCATTCCCAAAAAGCTGTAATCCATACTGCCTGAGAGTACCATAACCTTCTTTGATGAAATCCAGTCTGTAAGTACCATTACCTAATCCATTGAAGAAATATTTTCCTCTCTCACCTGTTACTTGTGATTTACTGCCGTACGGTCCGGTAGCAACAACAAGAATGGTGTCATTTTCTCCCGAGTACAATATATTGGCGTAACCTGTAATTACACTGTTAGTAAAAAGCGGATCAGGGCCCTTCTCACAGGAAGAGAATAAACATGTTCCCGAAATAATAACAAACAGACTAACCCTATTCCTTAACAATGAAGAAATATTGAGCCGATTTATTTCCCAGTGACGGGTAAACCATACTATTGCTCTCATAATCAAAGTAATATTCAATACCAACAATCACCCTCCCATTAAATAAAGTAATACCGCTGCCATAATAAGGACTTGTCCGGCCCCTGAAAAAAACCTTTTCCCCGACTTTAAAGGGAAAATCATTATATTTCATCTTCGCGGTGTATATCGTTCCATTCTTTCTTATGAAGAGATCAATCACAAATTGTGCAGATTGAAGTTCAAAATTATCTGTTGAGGAAAAATATAGCCGCACTAAAAGAAAGTCAGGTTCAGGCTTTATGAAGGAAAACTCACAGTAGACAGAATCATTTTCAATTCTCAGATCATCAATCCCTGTAGTTGGTACTTCGATTAAAAAAAAGGCTAACCCATTAGAATCGTGACCAAAGGGCATCCCCAGCACAGTTGGCTCACCTCCCAGATGTTTTATTCCGAACTGCTTAAGAGTACCAAATCCTGACTTTTCAAAATGAATTTCATACGTTCCGGCAGGAAGGTTTACAAATTCAAACCTTCCTTCTTCATCGGAAATAACTTTATATTCCTTGTTCACTCCAAAAGCTGTTATGAGCACACCACTATGGTCATTCAGGAGGTTTCTGAACTCATCAAAAGTATATATATAACCTACCAGGTTACCTTCCAGATCGGGAAGTAATTCATCTTTGCTGCAACTCATGAAATTTGCTGACAGGAAAAATGCAGTAATAATTATTATAAATTGTTTAAAGTTCATGGTTACAATTTACAAAATAAGCGAGAATTAATAACTAAGGAATGGCGGCAATTTGTATGAGAGGAAAAAGGATTTCATTATTATTTCCAGGGGAAACGTGGAAAACTGCTTTGTAATTTTTAGAGTAGGTATTAAAAATAAAAGCCAGACTGTAAGAAACAATCTGGTTTTTATTTTTGGTGCCCAGAACAAGACTCGAACTTGCACACCGTAACCGGCACCAGCCCCTCAAGCTGGCGTGTCTACCAATTTCACCATCTGGGCAAGATAAGTTAAAAGGTAAAAGTCAAAATTAAGAGAACTTATTATTTATCCACCGCAAACCTCAAACCACACACCTTATACCGCGGAGCTAGTGCCCAGAACAGGACTCGAACCTGCACATCATCGCTGACACTAGTCCCTGAAACTAGCGCGTCTACCAATTTCGCCATCTGGGCGGAAAAAGATTGCGCGGCAAAAATAGTAAAAAAAATAAAATAATAATCAGCAGATTTAAAAAACAACATAAAGCATGAAGTAAAGATCTTCCAGATAAAGCTACCTGACCGATGGAATAAGTCTGATATGGTTGGTCTCTTCAAAGAATTTAAAATAATAGTAGAGCTTATAATTCAGATCCAAACCATAATCAGTATTGAAATTATAATCTATATAAGTCTCATATATGCCGCTATTTCTCCTATTGGACATGTACCGTTGATTCCACTCTGAAACATATAACCGGTTCCTGGTCTCATAATATTCATTTGAATAAAACGCCTTTGAAGGTTTGGTTGCAAGCCATGAATCAAATCCCGGATCCAGGATAATCAACTCATATTCAAGACTATCATTCACAGCTAAAGTATCAGCTTTTACTCTTAATTTGTCTCTCTTTTTCTGGCTAAATCCATCTGTTTGGAAGATAGCGAGAATAATCAACGTGAATAAAACAGTTTTCTTCATTTTACTTCAATTTAATTTAAACTGTTAAATTTTTCAAATAAGT
>JBGOZX010000042.1:0-29554 GCA_041480425.1 Bacteroidia bacterium | reverse complement strand
TGCACTTCTGCGTCCTGATCTGGCACGGAAATCTCCTGCAGCCACAGGTAAAAGACTATGGTGGACAGCCTCATAAGTGTAAACACCTCCGGGCAAAGCCACGTAAAGGTCGATTTCCTGAGAATTACTTGCCGAAGGAGCTGTTCTTCCTTTTTTACCGAATCCTGCTGTATTTCGGTTCACCCCGAAGCCAGCCCAAAGCAGATTGGATATTACCTGCATTGGGAGTTCCTTTGAACTGATTGTACGGGTAGTTTTTCTTTCGCGCAAAGAAGCCAGAAAGGATTTACCTCCGTCTTTTTCAGGCCGTGGAAGCACAATAGGTTGAAGTTCCTGTGAGCCCGGCATATGCAGGGAATAGCCCGAAGCCGAAGCAGCAAGGACAGCCATGGACGGGACGGTCTTAACAAATTTTCTGCGGTTCATTTTGTCTATTGTTTAAGTGAGTATAATTTAATGCATACCAATAATATCATATGTATAAAGCTTATCAGCATGGCGGATATAGAGCCGTCCACCGCATACAACAGGATGCGCCCAGTACATTCCCTCACCTCCCTCAGGCACTTTAAACTCGCCTGAAAGTTCATATTTATCTGGTGTGGACCTGACTAGCTTCATAGTGCCCCTTTCATCCAGCATATAAAGCATGCCATCAGCATAAGTAAGTGATCCCTTTCCGTCAGTTTTCCAGATCTGTTTTCCGGTCAAAAAGTCGAGGCAGAACCAGCCCCTTGAATTACTTCCTGAACCATACAAATAGCCGTTATGAAGAATGACACCACCATGATGGTTGTCCATAAGGACAGATTGCCATATCGTTTCCGGTATAATCTCTTTTCCTGAAGATTTGAGTTTAACCAGCATACTCCCTTTTCCATAACCACTCGAGATAAACACGTATTCATTGTAAACGATTGCATCCGTCAGATTGAGCTCACGTTGATTTTCAAAATCAACCTTCCAGAGCAGCTTGCCTGTTCTGGTATCCACACTGTAAAAACAATTTGAGCTTGCTCCTATGATCTGACGATAACCTCCGAATTCGTCAATAATCATGGAGTTGTATCCTGCTGTTCCGGAGATTTCCGTATTGGACCAGATCAACCCTCCATTG
Organism: Bacteroidia bacterium; assembly: GCA_041480425.1. Lineage (GTDB taxonomy): Bacteria > Bacteroidota > Bacteroidia > Bacteroidales > VadinHA17 > LD21. The sequence goes on along the minus strand of JBGOZX010000042.1, from coordinate 28,437 downwards.
TGTTTATTAAGACATACCTGGAATCCTTTTTTCCCAAACGGGCGAATGAATAAATTATTACCATCGATCAGAACTGATTCGGAATATCCATATTCAGGGGGTTCAACCTCGAAATCACTGACCAATTCCCTGTGCCAGATCTCGTCTCCCGTTTTTGCATCAAACGCTGTTAGCCTTCCCCTTTCTCCAAGATGATATAATACTCCATTATCATAGGTAGGAGTACTTCGTGCACCGGTATATGAACTTGCGTAAGACAAGGTTGTTGACCAGGCCTGGCCGTTGGGTTTTTTCCAAACCGGCTTTCCTTCAAGGTCAAAACAGAACACATATGTTTGATTATTATTCATGCCTGCGGTATATAGAAGCCCACCGCCAGAAGATACAGAACTGTACCCTTCACCAAGGCCTGAAGCTGTCCATAGCAATTTCGGACCATCTTTTAGCCATTCTTTGATCAAACCGGTTTCAGCCGATTTATTTGTGCGGTTGGGACCATGGAAACAAGGCCATTCGCATGTTTTCTGTGCTGCTGCATTGAAGCCCGAAAGATTGACAAAAAAGCAGAAAGTAAGGAATGAATTCCATATTCTTTTTTTAATACCGGCAGTTGGTTTATAAGTTTGATTATCGGAATAAGTATGTAATTTCACTTTAATATTCATAGTTTGAATTTTTTTGTAGTTGTACACTGATTATCATTCAAAGTTATATTTTCTTATGCTGGTATTTTAACCTGTTTTTTAAGAGTGATGTTGCTGTGTAATTTAAGAATATTTAAAATTTATCAGACAATTTATCAGGTTAAGAATCATGTTCACTTTAGTCCGATACCAGGTGCTCAGTATGGCCGGATTTTCTACCTTACATTCCATTCCGCATTGCATTTTCGCATGGGTTCAGTTTTAAAAACCTGATTTCCATCTGACGGGATTTAAAATATCAAGTTTGAAAACAAAACGAATCCTGTCTTTGAATGACCCGGTTATTGCATCAATATTATCAGAAACAAGCAAAGGAAAATAGATCTCGAAAAAGTTCCATATGCCTGTCTTTAACCCTGCTTCAAAGAAAAGTAGTGATTTATCATGTGTCCCGGAACCATGATCGTTCAGTAATAAGTTAACAAAGGGTTTTACAGGAATCCATGAAGCTTTTTCCGGCAGGTTGCTGGTTAAAGAGAGTGAACAAACCCAACGGCTATATCCTAGGCTATCGTTGACAGGAGTTACTAATCCTCCTTCAGATAGGGCCATCTGTCTCGACCAGAAGGTTTTCGGGAACTCGCCAAAACGATCGGGATATATCCCCTGGTATAAATATTGTTCACGACCGCTCCTGCCACCTGCAGAAAAACCATATAACGGATCTGCAGAAGCATTTTTCAGCATAGCTCCTGCAAATAATCTTAATTCCAGGCCACTTTTTTTACCATTATAGCTATACTTATAGTTGAACTCCAAAGATGTCTTCTGAAACGACTGACCTGATTCAAAAGTAACTGACATGTTAAAGGGATTGATTATACCAGTCCTTTCCAACAGGTAACCGAACTGCAGATATGAACGAATCTTTGCCTGCCTGAGCAGTTCAATCTGAAGAAGGTCCGATGCAGCAATATAATATCCAAAGACTTTCTGACTGACAGGATTAATCATTTTGTCGGATCTGAAACTAAGGTCTAATCCCACCTTCGCTTTATGATAGTTTTGATTACCAGGAGCACCGAATTGTTCTCCTTCCAGCGTAAATGTTGCAATCCTGATGAAATTGTCATAAGGAGTTATGTTGAATGAAATTTTGCCATAACCGGCAAGTCCTGGATTATGGAAAGTATAGAAAGGAATTACAAAATATTCTATCGGTTTGGGTATGAGCATACCATTATGTAAAGCCACACCGGCCATAAAACCATCTGCACTGTTCCAGTCGAAAGCAGGAGTATATATCAGAGATCGCTTATCAGGATCCTCAAAAGCATATAAGAACCGGAATTGAAAAGGATCAGCTTTGCGGCAAATACCTGATGTACGGATGTTGTTATTAAGCCTGAATAATTCAGGCATCTTATGTTCAGGATCGATTCTTACCTCAGGATAATTACTCCATGGTACATTGATCCATTTCTTCCCTTCAAAACCATCTTCCCATTTTTCTGAACAGATGGAATCTCCGATCATTCCTGCTATCACCAGGGGTGCTTTCAGCTCACCCATGTTTTTAATAAGCAACTTCTGGTTCTCAAACCGGACCAGTTTATAATCAAGTCGTCTGGTTGTACCCAGAAAATCCTCAAAAAACCATGAGAGATCTTTAACCGTATGGGAATCAAAGATCGCCCGGAGATCTTCCGGCTGGGGATGTCTGTATTTCCATGTACGGTAGTAATCATGCATAACGGAATCAAAGAGGGAATCTCCAAGATAAGCCCGAAGATAGTTGAAACCCTGCGCTGCTTTATTATAGATCATAATGTTGTAATTCTCCTGGCTGTAATCAGGAGCTGGAAGATTAACAGGTTGTTCTAAGTTCCTTCGGGCCTGAACAAGCCAATCGATCTCCTGCATTCGTTGTGCCGGCATTTCAATCATGTGGAAAAACTTTGCCAGTTTCCTGTTTTTAAAATAGATTTCCCAAAGCTTCTTCCCCGGATATCTTTCAGCCATATATCTTTCTTCATATGCACTTGTGATGCTTTCATCCATAAAAGGGAATCTGCGTTCATCGGACCCAAGTGCGCTGTAAAACCAGCTATGACAGGTTTCATGGGCTATCACTTCATCCAGCAGGTAAGGGTCTCCCGAAAGACCTATTACAGTCAGACCGGGATATTCCATCCCTGCCCCGGCACTAAGCGCACTCTGAACAGCGGTAAAACTATCATAAGGATAATCCCCATTCCATTTTGAAAAATACCAGACAGCATTATTTACATATGTGATGGCATCCTTCCAGATTCGTGCTTCCTGATTAGTAAACATCGCCCATGTAGTTATTTCCCTGCCTGAGTCCGGAAGCTTTACTTTTCCTTTTAATACATGGAACCTCTTATCAGCAAACCATGCGAAATCATGTATCTGATTCTCTTTATACTGCAGAGTCTTCATCTGATATGATGAGGGAGGAAAATCTACCTCTTCATAGTCCGGTAATTTCATCCAGGAGGTATCTGCAGAAAGCATATCAAGCAGTTTCTTTTCCTGTTCATTCTGCAGGTTACCTGTTGCGGCTACTATGTAATTAGCAGGCAGGGTAATACTTACATCAAAACTGCCAAATTCCGAATAGAACTCACCCTGATCCAGATATGGCATTTGATGCCAGCCGGATCTGTCATAAACTGCTGGTTTGGGATACCATTGGGAGATCTGATATGATTCCCCGATATGACCTAAAAGTGAAGTTACTCCTTTTGGGATTTTCACATGAAAAGGTGTGGTTATGGATATTGTGTCACCATGCTTAAGAGGCCTGTTAAGAATTATCTTGCAAATATCGGGTAACCCTGACAATAAATTCCATTGAACTTGATGACCTTCCACCTCGAAGTCCAATGAATCAATATATCCTCTTAACTCCGGATCATTAAATAACTTTCCTTTCCCCTTGATGCTGAATATCTGTCTGGCCAATTCGGTTTTATTGTCTGAATAGGCATTCGGCCAGAGATGAAAATATAAGAAACTGAGAGTGTCAGGAGAATTGTTAATGTACTCAACAGACTCGAATCCACCCAATTCATGCTTCTTGTCATTAAGAGTCACGTGAATTTTATAATTTACCTCCTGCTGAAAATAATCCTGTGGTGAAGCCTTCAGAAAAGGCCAGAAAATCCCCAGACTTAGAAGCAAATATTGCCTGAAAACATATTTAGAAAGGAGTTTTTGCAAACCGGCAAAATCTGAAATTTTCAACACCTAATGAAAAAAGTAAAATTTAATCACAAAAATTTCTTAAATATAATTGTATAATCCCAGACTTTTATTGGTATTGGTTGCTATTTGGATATAATAAATGTACCCCCACCCATAGCAAAATTATTCCGGAAAGATAATTTTGACCTTCCATCTATAATACCAAAGTTACTTCCTATCAGGCAGATATACAACTTTCAAAGTTGGATACATTAATCATTACTACCATTTGCCTAAACTTTCAGAATATGACTTAATTTCATCCAACGACATATAAAATTCATTAATTCTTTTGTGTTTCTTGTCGTGATATTGGATCTCTGAAAGCTCGTACAACTGCCTGCCGTAACCTTTTTCAATAGTAAGGCGATCGGTAGCTTTTTCTTCGGTAGCCTGTGTCTTTCTGGAGGTTATGAACTTTATTGCAAAACCAAGATATTTCAAAACACCCATTTTAACATACCTTTCCTGATGGCATAACTCATGTACAAGAATTCCTGAAATTACTGACTTGTTAAAATCTCTGGTCCTGATACTCATAACGATGAACCTAAAAAACGGGGGAATCCAAACCGAGCAGGCGTAGAAACGGAACCTCATGACGAAAATATGAATCTTTTTATCTTTTAACAGAGGGAACGATTGATCTATCAGGTTGCGTGTTATTTCTTTATAATTCTCTTTCATCAGTTTATTATAGGTAATGGTAAATTTACAATATTTTAATTTTCGTCGGCGTTTAAAGTAATCTTTAATATGCTTAGAACACTGATTAACTCTATTTTCATAAATTTACAGTGACTAAGAATTCATCCATGCTTCCGGAATGGTAAAGGTAAACAGCCTTGATTTCACAAGGACCAATTTCAGCAGATACAGGAGAAATACATTCCTGGGAGTTCGAAGAGTTATTGGGGCGGAACCGGGGAAAGGAATATAAATGGTTTCGGAAAACAACTGGTATAAATAAAAATCAGCAATGAACAAAAGAGATTTCATAAAATACAGCAGCTACATGATTGGTGGTACTTTACTTAGCAAACAGTTTGTCACAGATTTTCAGGTTTCTTCAGAAAGAACGAGGAAAAAGAAAGCAAAAAGCAAGCTCCTGCTCAGATTTTTTCCATATACCCTTCAGCTTAAACATACATTCACACTGGCTACAAGTTCAAGAACCACTACTCCTGTAATGCTTACAGAGATTGAGTATGAAGGATTTAAAGGTTACGGAGAAGCATCAATGCCACCCTATCTTGGTGAAAGTCAGGATACTGCAACAAAATTTCTTTCTTCAATTGATCTTTCACAATTTTCAGATCCCTTCCTTGTCGAAGATATCCTTGAGTATATGGATAGTGTGATGCCAGGCAATTATGCAGCAAAAGCTTCTATCGACATTGCATTACACGACCTTGCCGGGAAACTAGCCGGAGAACCCTGTTACAGATTATTCGGACTAAATCCGGCAAAGACACCCCTGACAAGCTTTACAATTGGACTGGATGTACCTGATATCATAAAACAAAAGGTAACTGAAGCAGATCCTTATAAAGTTCTGAAGGTGAAGCTGGGGAGGGATAATGACAGGGAAATGGTAGAGATAATTCGCTCATTAACTGATAAACCTTTATCTGCTGATGTAAACCAGGGATGGAAAGATAAAAGTCATGCATTGGAAATGGCTCAATGGTTAAAAGAAAAAGGTGTTCTATTCATTGAACAACCGATGCCTAAAGCGCAGAAAGATGACATTGCATGGCTTACTCAAAACAGCCCTTTGCCTATTATTGGTGATGAAGCCATTCAAAATGTCAATGATCTGTTGAATCTTAAAGATATTTATTCCGGTGTGAATATTAAGCTGATGAAATGTGGTGGCTTAAACGGTGCATTAAAAATGATCCATATGGCAAAAGCCCTTGGTATGAAGGTTATGATCGGGTGCATGACTGAGACTTCATGTGCTGTGACTGCCGCAGCTCAGCTTTCACCGCTTGCCGATTGGTGTGACCTTGATGGCAATCTTCTTATAAGCAATGATCCCTTTGAAGGGCTTAAGATCATCGATGGTAAAGTGACTCTCCCGAATAGGCCGGGTATAGGGGTGGAAAAAATTTCATGATTCTGCAACAAATTTTTTATTCAGGCTCTTGTCAGGTCTAATATTTGATAATCTTACTTACTCCATTTAATCCCAAAGCTTTAACCTGAACTAAATATATCCCTCTTTGCACCGGGATCCCGTTATCACTTGAGCCATCCCATGTTATTGATTGGTAACCAGGTGATTGAATCTCATTTGACAGGCTGCGGATTTTAAGACCGGTAATTGAGAAAATACTTACAGCTACCCGTCTTTCCACAGGTAAACTATATGAGATGGTTGTAATTTGCTTCATCGGATTTGGAGTAACACGCAAAAATAAGCTGGTACTGGTCCGGATTTTTTCCATACCTACTGTACCTGATTCTCTTACGGTTGCTGTATCCAGATTGGTTATATGGATATTATCAAACCAAATCTGTTTCCCGGATGTTACGGAATATTCGATGGAGATTTCAAATTTATCAACAGCTGCCCAGTCAAATTTCCCTTCGGGATTATACCATGTGTTGTTATCCCATGCTCCCAATTCGTTTAAACTGGTCAGGGGTATGTGGATATGGTGCCATTTTCTGTCCCAGGTTGCCATAGTTTCATCAACCGTAGCCCCTATGCGCCAGGGATGATCACTGGAAATTCCGGTTTTAGTGTCCATAAACCGGATATCAAATTTTATATCGGATACATTTCCTCTTACCATAAAATCAATTGCATAACCTTCTGAAACCAGTCTGGTAAGATCCCTGTCGGGATTAAAATCAAATCCGATTGTATTATACTGGTTAAAACCGTTCCAATAAAGGCAGTAATTATCATTATTTGGCAGATCAGAAGAATAGAAGTCTATAGTGCCGGAACTGTAGCTTGCATCATATATTTTTTGCCCGATGTAATCAGAGTAAAGAGTAAATCCTGCAGTATCAGGTTGAATTGAAAATGGGCTCTGAGGAGGGATATTAAAATCCAGTGATTGTAATAAGGGGACATTGAGATCATTTTCAAACAATTCATTTGAACCTTTATTGAACAATCCAAAACCTCCCTTATAATCCCAGGTTGTCCAGGGGATATTATTTGCCTCCAGATATTGTCTTACTACGCTGTACCAGTAAGCTCTGTCGACGGGAGGGCTATTTGGTATATTGACACCAAATTCGCCGCAAAATATTTTAACATTTCTACTGTTCCTGAAATTGATAGCGTTGTTAATCAATGATTTAACATGGTTTTCTGAACCCTCGGCCGGATAATTATTAATGCCGCTTTCAATCCAGCTACCTTTAAGGGCGGGTGGGCAAACAGGCATCCTGGCTGCATCATAAGGGAAAGGAACACCTGCGAGAGGAGCCATGGAAGGAGAGACCCAGGTTGCTCCCTGATGAGTAAAAATAAATGGATCGTAAAAGTGAAATGTATAAAGCAGGTTAGTATCAGCATAAACAGGAAGATTTTTAAGTTCAGTATAAGTATTGTAGCCTGAGCCACCTACGACAATAGTATGTTTTTTATCAACTCCACGAATAGCATTTATCGCCTGGTTTTGTATTATGCCCCAGTCTGACGTGGATATACCATACGGTTCATTCAATATTTCATATAAAATGTACTCTGACCGGTTTTTATAATGTGTTGCCATCTGCGACCACACTTTCACAAGAATATTAACTACATCAGGACTTGTATTACCATTTGGATCATAACTATGATTATCAAGGATCAGGTAAATATGAAGTTGTTCGCACCAGTTAACCACAGAATCCAGGAATGAAAAAAACAAAGGGTCAAGGGTGAAAGAGGGGCTCCCGGAGGTCATTCCGTGCATATTGACCGGTAAACGGATAACATCGCACCCCAGGCTTTTGATATTGATAATATCCTGTTTTGTAAATCTGGTGAACTGGATTTGACCGGGACTATTCACCTGAAACCATCCGGTCAGATTTACACCATGACTGAATGGTGCCTGTGATCTTGCTGAGATGAAAAGTAATATGCAAATTATAATCAGAAACCACTTTTTATTATTTCCCATTTCAATTGCCCTTTGATTCTTAATTTGTCAAGATATCAGTTAGTTTAAGAGTGATGCTAAGGTAATGACAATTTTGGTTACAGAATTTTTGTTCGGCACCAAGGATTTCACGAAGACGCTCAAAGGGATATTTAAAGCCCCCTTTAGAGTCTGTCCCGATTTATCGGGAGGGTTGGGGGTTTAATAATTCTTCAACTGGAAATTAACCGGTACAAAATACCAGACAGGCACCGGTTTCCCATTCTGTTTTCCGGGTTTCCATAATGGTAAAGAATTTACAACCCTTACGGCCTCTTCGTCAAGCAATGGATGTACTGTCCGCATTACTTCAACTCTTTTTACTGAACCATCGGATGAAACTGCAAACTTTATTATGACTCTTCCCTGGACATTATTATCTGCTGCTTCTGAGGGATATTTTGTGTTTTCTGCAATATATTTCAGTAAAGCTTCTTTGCCACCAGGAAACACCGGTGGTTCTTCAACAGCTATAACCGGCTCAGATTCTTCTGTCTCGATTGTAAGAGGGTCAAATACAACCGTATCAAATTCATCAGTTACAGTTCCATTTATTACAGAATCTATTGCAAAATCGTTGGTTGGCATAATATTATTAACATCGGCAGAGTCCTCAACCACGTCAGGTGCAATATACCGGTTTTGGACCGGTACGGGTGCAGGCTTTTCGGGTTTTGGCGGCGCGATTTTATTTGGATCGATTGTATTATCCGGAGTGATAACAATGATGATTTTATCATCAGGTTTTGCTGTTACATCTACCTGAGTAAAAACAGAAATTAATATAATCAATACTGTGCAGAATGACATCCCGCCGAGAATTGAGAGGCTTGTAGCTGATTTATAGTGTCTCCGGAGATCGTATGCTCCGTATTTTTTGTTGCGGTTCTCGAAAATAATCTCATCAAATCCCGGAACCTTTTCATCTTTTCTCTTCATTTTTAATAGTTTAATGGTTGTTAAAAATCCACAGGACAACCGTGTTTTCAACTATACCAAATAAGAGACGCTTCTGATTCTAAAGAACAAAAAGAGTGCCAATGATATGTACTATTGATGATGTATTATAGACAAAATCTTTACAAGCCCCTACTGCCCGGCACTTTTGTAAGTTCTTGTCATTGAAGTTGGGATAACTACCACAAAATCAGCCACACCCCTGTTTTCATCTTCCATTTTATCTATATCATCCTGCAGGACTGTAGTAATGGTTGCAACTTTTAAATCGGGACTGTACTTATTCAGATACCAGATAATTCCCATATACCTGTCGGAATGGTAGCTTCCGTTATAATGTATTACTGTTTGTGACGGCTGCCGGTACTTGACTATCGAATTGGCCATGGTTGCATCTTTAATAGCCTGTGCTTTCGGGAGGTTCTCATTTACATTCTTTGCCATTGGTCCGGCTATCGAACCACTCATCGACAGCATATCCTTATAACAAGGTAACTCAGGATCATAATCCACAGGTAATGGAGCAATATATTTTTGCGCTTCGGATGATAGTTTCTGCAAAGCTTCGAATCCACCCGAAGCAACCACTGAGGCATATCTCCGGGGTATATTTGAAGCGATGAACAATAATCCGTTGTCTTTAGCAAAATTCAGGAGAGGTTTATAATCTGTCTTGTAATTACTCCACAAACGCACTTCACTTTCAAATGAAGATTCTTTTATGATTCCTCCAAAATATTCATCGATAAGTATCTGGTTATCAGTTTCAAACATTTCAGCTGCAAGGATCAGATTCTTCCCTTTTTCAGAATGAAGATCCTTTGTGATTTCAAGTTCCAGCCAGTGTGCAATCGGATTATCATGAAGTTCACCAAAGAAGACCACATCAGCTTTCATTGATCCCTTAACAACTTCTCCGTAATCAGCTTTTTTCCCTTCGCCGGTGAATATTTTATATGCGGGTTTATCCTGAGCGGAAAGATTAACAAAAAGGAGTGAGAACAGAATTATAAAAGATAATTTCATAATTTACTTTTTTAAAATAGTTTATGAATTAGCTGCAAAGGAATACAAAAAAGAGTTAAGACACAAAAGACAACTTTTAAGATCCCTTTTATATTTCCCCCAGGCCTGGGGGAAATATAATCCGGTAAATATTTACTGGATTTTCCCGATTGGATCGGGATAATTTCGGTAGCAACCAGAGGGGTTTATCAATAAAAAAGGCTGCCATACCCGGCAGCCTTAAAAGCAAATCAATTAAGACTATTTTAACCCAAACCTATAACTGAACTTGACAAGAAATACATTACGGGGCTTGTTATCGTTATTATCAAACAGATCTCCCAGGTCATTGAAATAATCCATGTTACCTGTACTATTATAGCCACTTCTGGTCTGACTCCATACAAGGTAAACCGAAGAACCCGGATTATATTCCCATCTGACGACCAGATTTGAGAGGAACTCCTGGAAATTAAAATCGCTTTTACCAAAACTGTAATCATTCGTTCCATCAAGATTTTCATCGATTTCATAATTATCACCCACTGCTTTGATCTGTCTGTCGGAATAGGTCCAGAACCGGTCTTTATAACTTTCTGCCATCGGCTCCAGGATGTATTTATAGGCATAGTACTTTCCCGAAGCAACAAACGGCTGACCCCAGTACTGAAGAGTAAGATCGGGACTCAGATTAAGATTAACCCTGAACGACGCACTTATGGTTTTTCTGTCAATGCTGGCAAAAATGTATTTATTGTGGTTGTTAACATTTAATTCTGTGACATACTGAAGTTCACTGAATGATTTGCTGTATCCCGGACTTATGGTGAATACAAGATAATTAGTCGGTTTATATGATATGTTCACTCCGGTGTACAGGTTCCTGGAGTCGTTTTCCCAGCCTCCTGATCCGTTCATATAAGCATCAAAGGTTAGTTTTTTACGATAATCTGTTGAGAAGCCAATTCGGGCATTCGTGCTTCCCGGTAATTTCATCATCGGGCCACCGCGGAGCATCCCGGTAGAGAGGGATGAACCATTTAAATTACCTCCGGTCCAAACACTCCAGTAGTTTTTCAGCCCCATGGATGCATTCCATTCAAAACCTTTACCTGTCAGATCACCACCAAAATTATTTACTAGGTAAATATCTCCATTGATATTGTAGTTTCTGTAGATCCATTTTGGCTCCCACTGGTTGTACCCTGCTGCCAGGACAGAAAGTATCTGGTCGGCTTCACGGATATAGCCCATATCGTTAGTTTCAAAACCAGGAGTTTTCCAGATAATTGCCCCCAATAGAAAAAGGTGTCCGTTAAGTTTCTGTATCTGCATTCTTCCGCCTGAACCTGCAAGTGAAGTACGGTTTGGATTATATACAGTGTAATCATTATCAGGTCTCTGATAATACCGGGCAGATGATCTCTGTGTATAATCGATTGCCTGCTTTGATCCGTTTACCTGACTGAAAGCAGTATTAAGGTTAAACATCCAGTTCTTATCCTTAAAGTATTGTGTAAAATCAATCCCGCCGGAATAGGCAGATTTGTGCATGGAATTGCCAAGATTTGCGTCCAAATCCCTGTTGGTACTAGTCAGGATCCCGCCAAGAATTGTTTTTCCTTCATTGAAATCTTTCTGTACCCTGCCGACAAAATAATTAGTTAACGGTTCAACTGTTTCAAATGTTCTTTCACCTTCATTGTCAATTTCAGCTTTCTCCTCTGCCGTAACAGCTTCGACAAAACCAAGTGAGAGTCCGTTTTTTGTCTTCCCGGTCAGTTTTGCAGCGCCAAGGATAGTTGTAAAATTGGGGACATTGGCATACGAGCCTTCATTAAGATCAGGATACCCCTGAGGCCGTCGGCCTATTCGTCTGGAATAGAAGAGGTTATCGTTTCCTACTTCACCATTGCCAAGTCCAATATTAAAGTTCGTAATATTGTTTCCTTCTATAAAAAAGGGCCGCTTTTCACTGAAAAATGTTTCATAGGCAGAGAGATTCACTTCAGATGGGTCAGCCTCAACTTGTCCGAAATCGGGATTAATTGTCAGGTCCATAGTCAGATTGTTGGTAACACCAATCTTTGCATCAATACCTCCATTAATTTTTGAAAGTTTCCCTTTTTCAAGGAAGGGATTTCCTGGATCAGCCTTAAATGTCTCAACTTTCCCGACGCCATAAGGTGTAACATCAAAAATTTTACGTGGTTTAATCTGCTCAAGACCTGCCAATTCTCCGAAAAGATGTATGATTCCCGGAGAATCTTTTGGAATATGTTGCCAGAAACTTGTCTCATTCTTTCTGTATAGTACTCTTGCAACTTCCAGACCCCAAACCTCACCCGAATTTTTTTCAAACCGAACCTGGCTGAATGGTATTTTCATTTCAGCAATCCAGCCTTCATCATTAATGGAGGTTTTTACCCACCAGTTTGGATCCCACGATGAATCCTGATTCTGACCGTCATTGGTGAACATCTGATCGTACTTAACTCCGCTTGAACTGATTCCAAAAAGGAATCCTGTCCGCAAATCATGATAACTGTCAAGAATTATACCAACAAGATCGCCATCGGGATTATCACGTCTTGTTAACCGGTTTACAATGCTGTCAGGGCTGGTATCATAAACTTTAAAAGCAGCATAAAGGTTATTATCATCAAACAGAATTTTAAACTCTGTTCTCTGCGATGCTTTTCTTCCGTTGTATGGTTCAAACTGTGTAAAGTCATCAATCCAGGTTCCTTCCTTCCAGGCCTCATCGTCAAGAATACCGTTTATAACAGGAGCAACTGTTAACCTGGCTGCTTTATACTGTTTTTTTTCAAGCGTCTGTCCGGATACCCCTGAGATGATAAGTATAAAAATGAAAACAGAGATTAAAATTCTTTTCATGTAAAGTTTCTTTTTTGATTGGTTTTCTCATAAAGGACGAAAAACAATTCAATTTGATGCAAAAATGTGTTATTTAGAATTAATCCAAATATTTATTTAAGGCTGTTCCTAAAGATTAAGACTGTTAAGATGCCCATACACCCTAATCGTAAAGCCTGATAAATTCATACGAGTTTCCGGTATATTCCAGGAACCGGAGGAAATCGGATTTGGATATTACAACTGAAGCAGTATTAATATTAGGATGAAATGCCAGACGATCAGATTCATTAAGTTTCTCATCAATAAAAAGATGAACATGTTTTTCTTTGTCATTAATAAGCCCGAAAGGAGAAACAGAGCCTGGTTCAACCCCCAGATATTTTCTTAATCGCTGGTCCGATGCAAAAGTAAGTTTACCCTGCCGGAGACGCTTCTCAAGGTCGTGAATATTCAGCTGCCTGAGATGTTCAAGGATTACCAGGTAATGTTTGTTTCCTTTGTGATTGCGGAAGAAGATGTTCTTACATCTTCCTGAATCATAGTCTTTCCAATGAATTTTTGCCTCTTCAATATTAGCTAGGGGAGGATGCTCATGATATTCAAAAGAGATGGAGAGTTTATCAAACAAGTCGTAAAGCACTTTTTGTCCCCTCATTAGCCGGGTAGTTTTTTTGGGATATAAGTAAATTCCATTTCAGCAAGCAAAGCAATATCAGCTCCCGCCTCTTTCATGTCGATATCTTCCTCTTCATAATGCCACTCAACAACAACCGGAATATTTTGCTGTTTCAGCCTATTCAGTTCAAAGAAGATATCATAAATGAATTTGGCAGATGAAGAATTAAAATAACTCATATCGACCTGGAACTTAAAAGGATTTTTACTGGTAATAATGACATTATCTCTTTTGATAAGCTCATCAACATAAAATCTGATCCATTCAATGACAGGGTAATATAAAGCCCGGACGTCCCCGGGAGATGAGATTCCCCGGATAATAAAAATATTATCTTCAGGAGAAAAATTTATTTCGGGAGAAAACTCAGCAGGCTTAATGTATAATTTATCCATCTAAGAAATTTTTCCAAAATTGCACTAATCTTTTTTTAATTGCAAAATTTATTTTAAACTACTTCCTGTTCATTAAACAATCCATTTGCCTCTTCTTCAGGATTATATCCCAGATCATCAACAAGATCGGAGTTTTTATAAGCTTCAACGGCCAAATAGTCGCAAATTTCATTTTCAGGATTGCTGGCATGTCCTTTTATCCAGACAAACCTTACTTTATGTTTCCGGTATATCTTGAGAAACCTCCTCCACAGGTCAGGATTTTTCTTCTTTTTGAAAGCTTTTGATTCCCACTGGAAGACCCAGCCCTTTTGTACAGAATCTGCAACATATTTTGAGTCGGTATAGATAACTACTTTACTGCCAGGTATCTTCAATGATTCAAGTCCAATAATTACTGCCATAAGCTCCATCCGGTTATTAGTAGTAAGCCTGAATCCTTCTGACTTTTCAAGTCGGTGCTTACCGGAAATAAGTACTACGCCATAGCCACCAGGCCCCGGATTCCCGCTGGAAGCTCCATCCGTATAAATGGTTATTTCACTTGCCATGAGGTAATATAATACCGGTATTTGTAATGAAAAGTTTTATTGCAATTGAAAGAAGGATTATGCCGAAAATTTTTTTCAGTATATGTAATCCTGCCGGGCCAAGGATTCTCTCAAAAAAGGAGGTAAGTCTGAGTACAAAGAAAACAATTACCATGTTCAGAATGAGTGCAAAGAAGATGTTAATTGTCTGATATTCAGCTTTAAGGGAAAGGATTGTTGTTATTGATCCGGCCCCGGCTATCAGAGGGAAAGCTATGGGTACTATTGATCCCCCTCCTGCAGAATCGTGTTTAAATAGTTCAATACCAAGAACCATCTCCATTCCTATAAGAAATATGATAAAGGATCCGGCGATGGCAAATGAGGAAACATCCACTCCGAAGATGCCAAGTAGAGGACTACCGATAAACAGAAAAGCCAGAAAAATAATAGATGAAGCCAGGGTAACCTTTACCGGCTCAATCTCGCCTGTTTTAGCCTTAATATCAAGGATTATGGGTATTGAGCCCGGGATGTCGATAATGGCAAATAATACCATGAATGCTGCAAAGATTTCAATAATACTAAAATGCATATTATGTTAATTTTGCACAAAGGTAGTCACAAAAAACAAAAAGCTGCCCTTTGTGGACAGCTTAATAATAATCGTGCCTAACTCATTGAACTATGGTCATCTCATCTACCAGGTGTTTTGCACCTGCATAAATATCCATTACCCAGAGTACATATCTTATATCAACTGCAATTGTTCTCTGCAGTTCGGGTTCGAAAGCCACATCACCGCTCAAAGCTTCCCAGTTACCATCAAAAGCAAGTCCGATAAGTTCGCCATTTGCGTTAAGAACCGGACTTCCGGAATTACCTCCGGTAATATCATTATTGGTCAGGAAACAAACGGGCATATAACCTTTTGGAGATGCATATCTACCGAACTCTTTCTTATTATTAAGATCGATAAGCCTCTGAGGAAGGTCGAATTCATAATCACCTGGTTTATATTTATCAATAACGCCCTGAAGCGTAGTATAATATTTATAGGTAACAGCATCTTTAGGATCGTAGTCAAGAATTGAACCATAAGTGAGACGCATTGTTGAGTTGGCGTCGGGATAAAGTGTTTTCTCCGGAGTCATTTCTTTAAGGGCAGCGATCCATAATCTTTGGCCTCTGGTAAGATTTCCATCGAACCGGCTGAGCCCTTTTGAGACATCACTGCTGACTTTATTTATTGAGGTTGCTGTAAGATAAACCGGATCATTCTCCAGTGTTTTAAGAACAGGTTTATCAAGAAATGCCAAAAGTTTTGCCTCATTTGCAAAAACTGATTTTGCAAACATATCATCTACGAACTTATCAATATTACCTTTGAATTTTTTATCAACGAGGTTTACATAAAAATCAGGATGGAATTTAACAGGGACATCAGCCCTGTAAAGCTTAAGCATGGCTTTCATCGATTTATTATCAGTAGGAGGATTATAGTCTTTATAAAATCTACTGATATTATTCTTGATTCGTGTGATAGCTTCAGAGATTTTCTGATTATCTCCCGATTTGAGTGTAATAATAAGTAATGAAGCAACCTGGTTAAGCTGAAGCAGTTCACATCCCTGAAAAAGGCACTCGCTTATATATTGCTGTGCATTCTGAAATTCAGCCCTTCCTTCAATAGAAGTTTTAATCAGGTTTAGGGCTTCTCCATATTTTGTTTTACGCGTGGCATCCGCTGCCACCCAGGTATTGAACTGGTTTTCAATCTGCTGTTTCTTAGCCACAACATTTAATCTTTCAAGTCCGGCCTTCTCACCAATTGAGTACTTGTAGTAGTTTGTAGATCCCATGTAGTACTTGTCTGAGTATTGAATATTGACTTTTTTATCAGCAAGCATATCAGCTAAAAGAATCTCCTGCCTGATTCCACAGATCTTGATCCTGTTGGGATCAATTATTTTCAGAATTTCATTAACCTCCCATGATGTATAATATCTCTTTGTTCTTCCGGGATATCCCATTACCATGGCAAAGTTACTTTTATTAAGATCTTTAAGAGAAACAGGAAGCCAGTACTTTGGTTTAAGCGGAATATTTTCTTTTGAATAAGGAGCCGGCTTGCCGTCAGGACCGGTATAAACGCGTAATACGCTGAAATCGCCTGTATGACGTGGCCATTCCCAGTTGTCTGTATCAGCACCGTATTTTCCGATCGAGGATGGGGGGGCACCAACAAACCTTACATCAGTATATCTCTCATAAACAAGAAGATAAAAAAAGTTGCCGCCATAAAAGGATGACACTGTTGCCCTGTAGCCGGTACCTTCAGCACCTTTTTTCTCGATTGCCAGTCTGGCTTCATTGATAGCTGAGCTTCTGTCCGCTTCGCTCATATCCGGCTTTACTTTAGCCAGAATCTGGTCTGTAACATCTTCAATCCTTATAAGGAAATTTGCAAACATCCCCGGGTTAGGTAACTCCTCTTCTTTAGTCATTGCCCAATATCCGTCTTTAAGGTAATCATGCTCAACAGTGCTGTAAGACTGGATTGAACCGTATGCGCAATGATGATTGGTCAGGAGCAGACCTTGTGATGAGACTATCTCACCGGTGCAACCGGGAATTAAAACGATTGCATCTTTCAAACAGGCCTTATTAAGGCTGTAAATATCTTCAGCAGAGAGCTTCAGACCAAGATCAGTCATTTTAGCCATATTGAGTTTTTCAATAAGCGGCAGAAGCCACATACCCTCATCTGCCTTTGCTTTGAATCCAAAACTGATATTAAGAATGATTAAAATTGAAAACAATCTTTTCATACTGTCTGTAAATAATGTGGTTTATAAAAAATTGATAAAAAATAATTGCCAAAGATAGCTTTTTAGTTAAAAGACAAATCAGAATTCAAATGCCAATTGTGTATTGAAAAGACTAAAGGATTTTCTGTGATAGGGAGTTATACCATGCTTCAGAATAGCTTCCCTGTGAAAAGAGGTCGGATAGCCTTTGTTCTTGTTCCAGCCGTAATCAGGATACTCATTATGAATCTTTTCCATGAATTCATCACGGAATGTTTTGGCAAGAACCGAAGCTGCTGCGATTGAGAAAAATAGTCCGTCACCTTTGATTATTGTCTTATGCATAATTTCTTTATAGGGATAGAACCTGTTACCGTCTATGAGAAGGAACTGGGGCTTCTTTCCAAGCCCTTCAATAGCGAGATGCATTGCTTTAATTGAAGCTCTGAGAATATTCATTTCATCAATTTCGTTATTATCGACAAAAGCTACATTCCATGCAATAGCAGAATTTATTATTTCATGTCTGAGAAAGGTTCTCTGTTTTGAAGTGAGTATTTTTGAGTCGTTCAGAATTGGATGTTTAAAATTCTTCGGAAGTATAACAGCTGCAGCGACGACAGGACCGGCAAGACAGCCACGCCCTGCTTCGTCGCAGCCGGCTTCGATAAGATTATGATACAGGTACGACCTGAGCATCCGGGATCCTTTTTAATCTGTTACAGATGTAAAATAACTCAATATTATTAATTCCCGGGAAGGATTATTAACAGTTTAACATTTCATCAATAAATGTACATTCTAACAGCTTATTAACAGTCTTATCAACAAAAAGTTAATAAGTGAATTCAGATTCCCGGCTTCTTAAGGCAGGGTTTTTGGTCGTGAGATCAATATAAACTAAATTTGCAAAAAATTAAACGACTGAATGATAACTAACGAACAGATAAAAGATTTATCGGGACGCCGCGACGCGTTGAGGAGGTACCTTTGACATTGACGGTAAACTGAAACTGATTGCAGAAATGGAGTTAACAACGCAGCAACCAGGTTTCTGGAACGATCCGAAATCGGCGGAAGAGCTCCTGAGGCAAATATCACAGATTAAAAGCTGGACCACAGATTTTAACAGGATTAATACAGGTTTAGATGACCTGGTTGTCATTTTTGATTTCTTCAGAGAAGGAGAAACCTCAGAGGAAGATGTTGATAATCATTTTAATAATTGCTTATCAATGATCGAGGACCTTGAAGTCCGTAAGATGTTGCAGAAAGAGGAAGACCAGCTGGGTGCGATACTGAAAATCAACTCCGGAGCCGGCGGGACAGAAAGCAACGACTGGGCAGCAATGCTATTAAGAATGTATTTGCGCT
Organism: Bacteroidia bacterium; assembly: GCA_041480425.1. Lineage (GTDB taxonomy): Bacteria > Bacteroidota > Bacteroidia > Bacteroidales > VadinHA17 > LD21. The sequence continues at coordinate 9,742 of JBGOZX010000042.1, read as the reverse complement.
GGGCCGAAAGGAATAATTACAAGGTAAAAGAACTTGATTTCCAACCCGGAGATGAGGTTGGCGTTAAGTCAGTAATAATTGAGATAGACGGCGAACGGGCCTATGGTTATCTGAAAAGTGAAAACGGAGTTCACCGGCTGGTCCGGATATCACCTTTCAATTCACAGGGAAAGCGTCAGACCACTTTTGCATCGGTATTTATCTCTCCCCTTGTGGATAACAACATCGAGATAGAGATTAACCCTGCAGACATTACATGGGAGACTTACCGTTCCAGTGGAGCAGGAGGTCAGAATGTCAATAAGGTTGAAACAGCAGTAAGGCTGAGGCACCATCCGACCGGTATTGTAATTGAAAACCAGGAAACACGCTCCCAGCTGAATAACAAAGAGAATGCTATGAAGATATTAAAGTCGCAGCTTTATGAACTTGAACTGAGAAAACAAAGGGAAGAACAGGCAAAAATTGAAGGGGAGAAGAAGCGAATTGAATGGGGTTCACAGATCAGATCATATGTACTTCATCCTTATAAAATGGTTAAAGACCTTCGGACCAGTCACGAGACAGGAAACGTACAGGCTGTTCTTGACGGTGATCTGAATCCATTTATCAAGTCCTACCTTATGGAGTTTGCAGGTAAATAGCCATATATCATCTAAACTCCTGAAGATGATAAAATTCATAAAAAAGTGATTCATTAATCGTTTTATTTGAACCCAGTAATAACAACGACTATTGATTGACTAATAAACAAAAACTATTTGATCAGTTTTCACCCGTGACCACAAAAGAGTGGCTGGATAGGATCATGGCTGACCTGAAGGGAGCTGATTTTAATAAAAAACTGGTCTGGAAAACCAATGAAGGCTTCGATGTAATGCCTTTTTACAGAAGGGAAGACCTTGAAAAACTATCACATATGGAGAATTTTCTTCCCTTATTTTTAAGGGGAGATGTCAAAACAACAAACAACTCCTGGCTTATCCGGCAAAACATAACAGTTGCTGATTATTATGCTGCAAACCGGAAGGCCCGTTCCATTCTCACAAAAGGTGTTAATTCTCTTGGTTTTATTATTGCTGATCCTGAGTCAATAAACGAAAAGAATTTTGAGACACTGCTTAAAGATATTAATCCTGAATGTATTGAAATAAATTTTCAGTCGAACGGAAAAGCAAGAGAAATACTTGCACTGCTTGCTAAAATATCTGAGAAGAACAGGTTTAATCTGTCAAAGATCAGAGGAGCAATTGAAACTGATCCTTTAGGAAAGCTGATGATCAACGGCACTTTATGTGTTCCTGTGGAAGCCGGTTTTGATTATCTGGCTTCTCTTACCAGGGAGGCTGTTACTCTTCCGGATTACCGTATTTTGCAGATAAACGGATCGAATTTTAACAATGCCGGATCAGATGCTGTTCAGGAACTTGCGTTCAGCATCTCAATGGCTGTTGAATATCTTGCACAACTGACTGACAGAGATTTAGAGGCTGAATATTCAGCTTCAAAACTCCGTTTCAGTTTCGGGACAGGGTCAAACTATTTTATGGAGATTGCTAAACTCAGGGCCGCACGAATACTCTGGTCGGCAGTTGGAAGTGGGTATAAACCGGAGAACAAAGATTCTTTCAGGATGGAAATTCATTGTGTAACAAGTGAATGGAACAAAACTGTTTATGACCCATACGTTAACATGCTCCGAACCCAGACCGAAGCAATGTCGGCAGCTCTGGGAGGGACTGATTCACTTACAATCCTCCCCTTTGATATTGCTCTCAGCCAGGAGGGTGAATTCCCGGAAAGGATTGCCCGCAACCAGCAACTGTTATTAAAGGAAGAATCATATTTTGATAAAGTGGCTGACCCTGCTTCAGGTTCGTATTATATCGAAACCCTTACAGCACTGATCGTAGAGAACTCCTGGAAATTATTTCTGGAAATCGAAGATAAAGGAGGATTTCTTGCATCCCTGAAATCGGGATATATACAGAAAAGACTGGCTGATTCGGCCGGGAAACGTAAAAATGATGTTGCCCTGAGGAAAGAGATCCTTCTCGGAACAAATCAGTATCCCAACCTTAATGAAAAAATTTCCCCGGAAATAATTCCAGGTATTAAGTTTGGCTCAGCAACAAATGGGAACGATCTGTTGGTTGAACCAGTAAAACTTTTCAGAGGATCGGAAGAATATGAAAAACTCAGATTAGCTGTAGATAGAGCATTAAAAAGGCCTGTTGTCTTCCTGCTTACTATTGGTAATCATGTATTTAGAAAAGCAAGATCTCAGTTTTCGGGCAAGTTTTTTGGATGTGCCGGGTACAGGATTATCGACAACGATGGCTTTGAAACTGTTGACGAAGGAGTTCAATCAGCACTGGATTCGAATGCTGATATTGTTGTGATATGCAGCTCAGATGAGGAATATTCAGTTTTTGCTCCTGATATCTTCAACAGGTTAAAAGGGAAAGCAATAATTGTTGTTGCAGGTAATCCGGAAAGCATTGATGAGCTTAAAGCTAAAGGACTTGATAATTTCATCAGCATAAGGTCCAATATCTCTGAGACCCTGAAATTCTATAATTCCCGGCTCGGAATAACGTTTTGATTTTTTAAAATTTATGAGACCAAAATTCAGATATAGCGACTTAAGTACTTTTACCTCAGGGAACTCCGGATATTGTAACACTGTGGGGAGGGGCGACGATGAAACCTGGATGACACCTGAAAGGATTCCTGTAAAAAGTTTTTACACAAAAGCTGATCTTGAAGGGATGGAGCACCTTGATTATGCTGCCGGAATACCTCCATTTCTGCACGGACCATATTCCGGAATGTATGCTATGCATCCATGGACCATAAGGCAATATGCAGGATTCTCAACTGCCGAAGAGTCAAATGCTTTCTACAGGCGCAATCTGGCTGCAGGGCAAAAAGGGTTGTCTGTGGCTTTCGATCTTGCAACACATAGGGGATATGACTCTGATCATGAACGTGTTGCCGGTGATGTTGGTAATGCGGGGGTCGCAGTTGACTCTATTCTTGACATGAAGTTACTCTTTGACCAGATTCCGCTTAACAGGATGTCCGTATCAATGACTATGAACGGAGCTGTTCTTCCCATAATGGCATTTTATATCGTTACTGCCCTCGAACAGGGTGCTAAACCTGAAGAACTGTGTGGGACAATTCAGAATGATATATTAAAGGAGTTCATGGTGAGGAATACATATATATATCCTCCCGAATTCTCGATGAGGATCATTGCTGACATTTTCAAATATACTTCGGCGAAAATGCCTAAATTCAATTCGATCAGCATATCAGGGTACCATATGCAGGAAGCAGGAGCAACCTGTGATATTGAGCTTGCCTATACTCTTGCTGACGGACTTGAGTACCTCAGGACCGGAGTTAAAGCTGGTCTTGATATTGATGCATTTGCTCCGCGGTTGTCATTTTTCTGGGCAATTGGGATGAACCATTTCATGGAGATAGCCAAGATGAGAGCAGCCAGGATGCTTTGGGCGAAAATTGTAAATGGGTTCAATCCAAAAAACTCCAAATCGCTTGCACTCAGAACTCACTGTCAGACATCGGGATGGAGTCTTACCGAACAAGATCCGTTCAATAATGTCGGACGTACATGTATTGAAGGTATGGCTGCTGCACTGGGCCATACACAGAGTCTTCATACAAATGCTCTTGATGAGGCACTTGCGCTTCCGACTGACTTTTCGGCACGTATTGCCAGGAACACACAGATTTATATCCAGGAAGAGACCAGGATTTGCAAAGCTATTGATCCATGGGCAGGTTCATATTATGTTGAAAGCCTTACCCATGAGTTAGCAGGACGTGCGTGGGAACATATTCAGGAGATTGAAAGCCTCGGCGGCATGGCTAAAGCTATTGAATCGGGTGTTCCAAAGATGAGGATTGAAGAGGCTGCTGCCAGAGCGCAGGCCAGGATTGACTCGGGTATCCAGACGATTGTTGGCACTAACAGATACAGACTTGAAAAAGAAGAGCCACTCGAAACCCTCGAGGTTGATAATACTGCTGTCCGTGATTCACAGATAAAGAGGCTTGCTAAGCTCAGGACTGAAAGAAATGAAGGAGAATGTCAGGTTGCCCTTGATGCAATTACAAAATGTGTCCAGACCGGAGAAAGTAATCTTCTCAGTTTAGCTGTTGAGGCTGCAACAAAACGGGCAAGCCTTGGCGAAATATCTTATGCATGTGAAAAAATAGTCGGGAGGTACAAAGCAGTGATAAGAACAATATCAGGTGTTTATTCGTCGGAGTATAAATCTGACAAGGACTTTGATGAAGCCAGGGCTCTTGTGGCCCGGTTTGCTGAAAAAGAGGGTCGTCAGCCCAGAATTATGGTCGCGAAAATGGGACAGGATGGACACGACAGGGGAGCCAAAGTAGTTTCGACCGGATATGCAGATATTGGCTTTGATGTCGATATAGGACCATTGTTCCAGACACCGGCTGAAGCTGCAAAACAGGCTGTTGAAAACGATGTCCATATACTTGGTGTCTCCAGTCTTGCAGCCGGTCATAAAACACTTATTCCGGATGTAATCCGTGAATTGAAAAAACTTGGAAGAGAAGATATTCTTGTTATTGCAGGAGGAGTAATCCCTCCTCATGATTACCAGTTTCTATATAAAGCAGGAGTTGCTGCAATTTTCGGACCTGGTACATCAGTGTCAAAAGCAGCAATACAAATTTTGGAGATATTATTGGAAATCAGTCAATAGAAATGGAAACAGGTTTTTAATTTAACCGGGGTTACTTTACCTGTCAATTAGAATTTTCAGTGGTAAATCAATCATGGTATTTTTCACTCTTATTCAGATGAAATAATACCTGAATTATATTTCACGTCCGGAATAAAACTGACTATATTTTTCCATACTTACCCAATCAACTTTTGAGTCACTGATTTTAAGCTTGAAGCTGTGAATTAAATAACAGTAAGGTCTTCTTCTCTCATCAGATAGGGTTTTCAGACAGATTTTATTAAAGAAATTGAAAGGTAGGTTATTTAGAATCGTTATAAATATAATAATATTAGGTTCATAAATATCATCTTTTAAAATATTCATTATAAGTAATTATACATTGGCCTCTTCCTGATATAGATTTTTCTAATAATTATTCAGAAATATATGAAATTCTATATTCCCCCACAGCTTTCACGACTCGCACTTGTCTTTGTAATATTTATCTCTCTTTTTCTGGTGCTTCGACATTTTCTTGTACCTGATACTTTCGGGCAGTATGGTCATTATCGAGGTGCTTCTCTGATTGATAATGCACAACCCGAAATTCATTATGCCGGACAACAAGCCTGCTTTGAATGTCATCAGGATATTGAAGATCTGAAAGCACTGGATGTTCATAGTGAAGTACATTGTGAAACCTGTCATGGTCCTGGTCAGAAGCATTGTGAAAAAGGCGATACGACCGGATATGTAAGACCGACAGGCAGAGAATTCTGTGGGCTATGTCATGCCATGAATGCAGCAAAGCAAAAAAGTGCCATATTTCAGGTTGACCTTAAAAAGCACTATGTTGAAAAGAATTGTATAGAATGTCATAATCCACATCAACCATGGACCTTGAAAAAGTAAAACCGTCAAGGAGAAAATTCCTTAAATCGGCAGCAACTCTGGCAGGAGCTACAATCGGATATGCATGGCTAAAATCATCGCAGGTTTTACTTTTTGCAGCTGAACCGAAAGATGAAAGTCTGCCATGGTATGGAATTGTAATAGATATTCAAAAGTGTATCGGTTGCGGTAGTTGCGCCAAAGCCTGCAAAAAAGAAAATGATGTCCCCATCGAACCATTTTTCTTTCGTACCTGGATAGAACAGTATACAGTTAAAAATGATGGTAGCGTAAATATCATTTCACCGAATGGCGGGATTGATGGTTTTGAGCAGCAAGTCCCTGATGAGGATATATTTAAGTCTTTTTTTGTTCCAAAGATGTGTAACCACTGTGCAAAATCACCCTGTGTTCAGGTATGCCCTGTAGGTGCAACTTATGATAGTCCTGAGGGAGTTGCTCTTGTAGATGAAAAGTACTGCATCGGTTGCGGATATTGCGTACAGGCATGCCCATACGGCTGCAGGTTTATTCATCCTGTGAAGAAAGTTGCCAATAAATGCACCCTGTGCTATCACCGGTTGAAGAAGAATCTTGCGCCGGCCTGCATGGAAGTTTGTCCAACCGGCGCCAGGATGTACGGTAATCTTAGGGACAAAGAAAGTGAACTGGTTAAGTTTTTAAAGGAGCATACGACACAGGTACTCAGACCTAACCTGAATACCGGTGCAAAACTGTATTATAATGCACTAAGTTCGGAGGTAAGATAATATGGAACCACATTACCAACACTTGTATGAAATTCTATCTAAGGTAGAAGGGTTTATTTTCCCGAATGAGATTCATCTGCAATGGGGAATTCTGATCGTTGTCTATCCATTTATAACCGGGCTTGTTGCCGGTGCGTTTATACTTGCATCTCTTGAGCGGGTTTTCAAGGTTAAAATTCTGAAACCCACATACCAGATTGCACTTCTTACAGCTCTTTCATTTCTGCTGGTTGCAACAATGCCACTGATCAGTCATCTTGCACAGCCACAGAGAGCCTATGAAATCATGATCACTCCACATTTATCATCTGCTATGGCCATCTTCGGTTTTATATACCTATGGTATCTTATGGTGGTGCTTTTACTTGAGATATGGTTTGACTACCGGCCCAGTATGGTTGTCTGGTCAAATGAGAAAAAAGGAGTAATGAAGTGGGTTTACAAAATACTTACACTGGGAGTAAGCGATATATCGCCCAGGACAGTTAAATGGGACAGAAAACTCGGATATATTATTACAGTAATCGGAATTCCGTCTGCTTTTATTTTACATGGTTATGTAGGCTTTATTTTCGGATCTATTAAGGCCAACCCATGGTGGTCATCGCCTCTTATGCCTATTATATTCCTCTTTTCAGCCATGGTCTCGGGAATTGCAATTGTAATGTTAGTCTATATGGTAATATCATATTTCCGCAAGAAGGTCATTGAATTGAATGTGCTGGATGCAATAGGTAAGTTTCTCTTTTTCGCACTGATTCTTGACTTTACACTGGAAGCTCTCGATCAGATCCACAGGATTTATGTAGCCGAAGAATCATTTGAAATAATAAAATTACTGGTTGCTGGTAAACTCTACCTGACTCTGTTTGTCAGCCAGGGTCTTTTCGGGACAATTATTCCGCTTATTACACTTGCCTTTCTGCAGTTCTACAAACAAAAAATAAAACTGCGTAAAACTATGTATTTCATTGTGAGTATACTGGTTCTGATCGGGGTATACTCGATGAGGTGGAATGTTGTAATCGGAGGCCAGTTGTTCTCAAAGAGTTTTTCCGGATTTACAAGTTTCAAAGTGGGTCTTATTGGTCTTGACGGAACATTGATGGCTGCATTCTGGGTTTTATTGCCATTTGGAATTCTGACATTTTTGTTATGGCTGTTACCACCATGGAAAATGGTGGAAGATAAAGAATAAAAAAACTATTTTTCATGGCAGATCAGGATAGCGAAATGGAAAAAATTGGCAGGCGCCTTAATTCTATAGAACTTCGCCTGAACCGGTTGGAATCAGCCCTTACCATAGCTGACAAGGAAAACTCATACAGATCAGATGAACAGATTCAGGCATTGGATCCATCGCTGAATTCAGAAACATCAGGTGAGGAAGAAAAGGGACTTGAATCCAGAATCGGACGATTTGGACTGGCCTGGTTAGGCAATATAGTTCTGCTTTTTGGCATAACCTTCCTTGCTCAATATCTGATGAATCTGGGTCACAGGTTTTTTTCAATATTTCTTGGTTACATTGCAGGTGCGGCTATCTTTTTCCTGGCAAATTATTTAAAGAAAACTAATGGTCATCTGGCATTTATGTTTAAGATGAATGCACAGATACTTATCTTCTATGTAACTCTCAGATTACATTTTTTTACAACGTCCCCGGTACTTTCAAATAAAACAATATCTGTTATTCTCCTGCTGTTACTTGTTGCGTTCCAGGCATATTTGTCAATAAGCACCAAATCTCAGGCTTTTGCCGCATTATCCGTTATTTTTGCCCTGATTACGGCTATAATTAGCGATGCAACTCATTTTATGCTCCCATTTGTGACTTTGACAGCAGCCGGAACTATATATTACTTCTACAGATTCAAATGGGAACAATTGCTGATTATAACAATTATTCTTTCCTACATCTCTTTCTTCATGTGGATGTTCGGAAATCCTGTAATGGGTCACCCGATGCAACTTATAACAGAACAACATTTTGGCGTCATTTATCTTTTTGGACTAGGGGCATGCTTTTCCATTATGGTATTGTTCAGGATGAGGGATGCATCTTTCGATGACTTTTTGATAGGGGTGACAATCGTAAATGGAATATTATTTACTATCCTGCTGATTCTTGTTGCATTAAGGTTCTTTAGTAATAATTATGTACCACTTTTTGCTATAATTACAATTTGTTGTCTCATCTATTCAACGATTTTACATTCTAAATCTGAATGGAATTTCGCATCTGCTTTCTATGCTCTTTATGGTTTTATGGCAATGAGCATTGCTCTTTATGGACTCTTTGGACTCCCAAAAGTTTACCTGCTTCTTTCGGTTCAAAGCCTTATTGTGGTTTCCATGGCACTTTGGTTCCGCAACAGGCTTATAGTGATCATGAACAGTCTCCTTTTCCTTACAATCCTTTCGGTATATCTTTTATCATCAAAGGCTAACGATGGAGTTAATTTTTCTTTTGCGCTTATTTCCCTCATTTCTGCAAGAATTATTAACTGGAAAAGATCAAGATTACAAATAAAAACGGACCTTATCAGAAATCTATACCTTACTGTGGGCTTTTTTATGGTATTATATGCCTTGTTCAATGCACTACCCAGACAATTTGTGACACTTTCATGGACAATGGCAGCACTTCTTTATTTCTTACTTAGTTTTATCCTTAAAAATGTAAAATACAGATATATGGCCCTGGGAACCATGATCTGTGCTGCTTTTTATTTTTTTATAGTTGACCTTTCCAGGATCGAGTTAATCTACAGGGTGTTAGCATTACTTTTTCTTGCTGCAATTTCTATTGGTATTTCTATCTACTATACAAACCGGATAAAAAAGTCGGTTAAATAATTTCAGATTCCATTTCAAAGCATATTCCTGGTAATTTGTTATATGCATTTGAACCGGGCATGTTATACAAACACAACCGACCCGCCTTTTGGCGGGGAGCTCAGCGAAGCTAAACTCTTGAGTAATATAAACATAAACATGCGAGTTTGCCTTCGGACTTCGGCCGACATAGTCGGTTACGTCCGACGAAGTCGGCGAGCCCTTCGGGGTTCATCATACCATTAAAAACAATTATACTATGATGAAAAAATCCTTTTAATTTGTATTCATTAATTGCCTTTAAATGAAAAATATTTTTTTCTTGCTCGTTTTCTTACTTCTGGTTTGCTTTAGCGGATGTGGAACCACAAAACCTGCTGTTGAGATCCCCCCTGCCACTGAGAATTCCAATGTGACTGCACCTTCAGTAAACTTCTCGGAGCAATCAACATGGCTTCTGGGGTATTTTAATCAGGGTAGATTAACCAGTCCGCCATATTCCGAATGGTA
>JBGOZX010000041.1:0-29723 GCA_041480425.1 Bacteroidia bacterium | reverse complement strand
TTGTATCCCGTTAAAAAAACTAAAAAAGTTCTTTGATATGAGCAAAATTACAACAATCAACCCCGTTCTCCAAAGGAATGGGGAAAAAAGTAGTTACATGCTCATTATCAACGCGTTATTATTTTTAGGTTGACGGCTATGCCCCCGTCCCCCTCTCTGCTACGCAAAGAGTGGGCGTAATACTTTGAATATTAGTTTATTCCCCCTCTTTACGAAGTAGAGAGGGGGCTAGAGGGTGAGTTCGTGTGCTAAAAAGGAAGGCTGAATCGTGAGATCCAGCCTTCTTATTTAAAATCTCAAAAATGAGTTATTTAAGAGTAAAGGTAATTGGTACCATGTACCAGACAGGAACTGGTTTTCCTCCCTGTTTACCAGGCTTAAATGCAGGAAGTGTTGTTACTACCCTGATAGCTTCTTTATCAAGCTCAGGATCAACACCTTTGAGAACAGATACCTTATCTACTCCACCTTTGGAAGTCACGCAGAATCTGACGATAACTTTTCCCTGAATGTTGTTTTCTTTTGCTACTTCGGGATATTGGGTATGCTCCATGATATAAAGAAGAAGTGCAGGATCACCACCGGGAAACATAGGCATTTCCTCAACCACGACAAATGGTTCAGCTTCAGGCTCTTCCTGTTGAACTTCTTCCTTAACCTCGTTGACAATTTCAACCTCTTCGTTTTTAACTTCAACCTGCGCCTGATCTGCAGTCATGAGCTGCTGCATCTCTTCAGGTTTAATAGAGTCAACAACTACAGGAGGAACATATTTTGCCTGTTGCACTACATCTGCGGGAGGTGGAGGAGGCGGTGGTGGAGGAGCAACCGTTTCGTTAGGTGTATCCAGATTCTCCATCTTGATCTCTACCTGTCTTTCAGCACGCTTCTGCCTGTTTTCCAATGCCTTTGCATTCAGGTAAGGAGTAATAACAGCTGTAGATAAAATGATAATTCCTATCAGCATTGCAATAAGTACAGTACGACTGTACTTTTTACGTAGTTTATAAGCTCCGTACTCCTTGTTCCTTTCTTCAAACACAATGTCATCAAAGACAGGAACACTTGTTTTTTCTTTTTCCATTTCTTTGCAGGTTTACAGGTTAATTGGTCGAAGTCGCAGCGGTGGAAGTTATGCCTGCGGCGGTTTCCACCATCTTGTCTTCATACCAAGCGATGTCAACAAACGTATAACGGGCGATTCCGCAGATATTCATCTCATCGAGGATATCAACGAAATTACCATAATTTGCTTTCTTATACGCTTTTATAAGAACAATAGGACCGGTATCGTCATCTGATTTCAACTTACTGATTGAACTTCTGGTTGAATCCTGCGATATAGGAATTTTACCAGAAATAACCTGTTGATTAAAATCATCGATCTTTTTGAATAGGGCTCTGTTCCTTTCAAGCAACATCTGACGAATACCAGTTGCACTGAAATCTGTCTCCTGCACAGGAGGCAGATTACTAAAATCCTCTGGTTTTACCAATCCAGGGTACCAATAAATTTTATTATCGGGACCAAGGATGATATTCAGAGTACGGCTCGCTGAAATTCTTGGAGCCTCTTGTTGGGTTGGATCTTTGATCTTCTCGGGAAGAATAATCTCCATGATCTTTGATTTGCTGAAAGCCGTTGTAAGCATAAAGAATGTGATCAGCAAACACATAAGGTCAACCATCGGCGTCATATCTATATGCGGGGCGTGTTTTTTTGGTTTCTTCTTTCCGCCTTTTTCCTTTTCCTCTTGAATTATTTCTGCCATATCACTGTCGTATTTCTTCTAGGTTTATTTTAGCTGTTTCAAGACTTGTAATCAGATTAAACCTGTTGACGTTTTTCTCCTGAAGAATATCCAGGACTTTTTTTACAATCGGGAAACTTGTTTTGGAGTCTCCCTTTATACAAGCCTGTACATTAGGATTAATCTGACGAGTATAAAGTATCCACATTGCCAGCTGATTATCAGCTGAGTCAATCGGAATTCCGGTTTGAAAAACTAATTTATCCTTTGCGTCTTTAGCCGCTAAAAACTGCTTCATTTGCTGAATAGGAACTCCCATCGAAGATGGATATTTCTCAAATTCTCTCAATTCTGTAGGAGTAAACTCAATGTTGTATCGTATACCCATTTCAGCAAGAATCTTTGGTCTGAACTTAAGCAAAGTATCAGGACCGTTATCCATATTGATATAGACTTTATCGTCGGTTGACAGAAGAAATGTCATCATATTGAAATCAGGCGTAGGTTTTTCTGATATCGAAAAGGGGGCATCAACAGGAGCCGGTTCCGGTTGTCTCATGGTGGTGGTCAACATAAGGAATGTTAACACAACACAGAACGTGTCAACCATCGGCGTCATGTCAATACGGGGCGACTTTGTTGGTAATTTAATCTTTGGCATTGTAGTTTTTTATATTATGATTTGAACCAAAAGATAAATTTCTGATTAGTTTTTAAGTGATGCAGCAAAATTCTGTGTCAGACTGAAACCTGCTTCATCAATTTTAAATGTATAAGCGTCAATTGTTGATGAGAAATAATTGAATGCAATGATTGCTAAGGTAGATCCTGTTATACCGAATGCTGTGTTAACAAGAGCTTCAGAAATACCGGTTGCAAGAGCAAGAGCATCAGGAGCACCAGATTGTGCAAGAGCGCCGAATGCACGGATCATACCTAATACTGTACCAATAAGACCGATCAATACTGAAATTGAAGCTAGGGTTGAGAAAATAACCATGTTCTTTGAAAGCATCGGCAGCTCAAGAGCCGTAGCTTCTTCAAATGATTTCTGGATTGACAGGATCTTCTGGTCTTTTTCAAGTTCTTTGTCTTTCTGAAGGTCGCGGTAACGTTCCAGACCAGCTTTCATAACGTTGGCAAGCGAACCTCTCTGCTGGTCGCATGATTCCATTGCTTCTTCAATTTTATCTTCTGCAAGAAGACCCTGAAGACTGCGGACAAACGTGTTTAATCTGCCTTTCCCTTTTGCTCTTGTCAGGGTGATGACCCTTTCAAAAATAAAAATGATAAGAACTAAGACGCAGGTCATAAGAATTGGAACAATAAAGCCACCTTTGTATATTATTCCGAGATAGTTACCCTCAAGCGGAGATCCTTTTGGATTGCCCCCTTCGAAGTTTACAGGATTACCCATTATATTGACGAACAATAAATAGGATACTACAAAAGCTATTAAAATAGCACTTGCTGCAAAAACGTTTTGCAACGCATCTTTGAACGAACTTCCTTGTTTACTCATTTTTATCGATTTGTTTAGGTTAAGATTTTACGATTTGCAAATATATATTTTCAATTGTTTTTTTCCAACAAAGAATAAAATATTATTAAACTTTTGATCAGTTTTTAGTAATCACCTCTTATCAGAAAGACCTTTAAATCACTGAAAACCCTATGTAGTTTATTATAATTATAAATACTTTTTCAGATTTATTTCTGAAGTGATACGTTATAAATTCTGGACTTTGTAATAGGAATTTCCTGTGTCTTGTATCCTTTAGCACTGATAATAAGTACTTCTGAACCCTGCGGAATTTCAAATTTATATTCCCCTTTTGTATTAGTAAGATTTTCAGCTGCAGTATCTTTTACCCTTATTGAAGCATATGGGAGGGGTTGACCTGTTGCGGCATCCTTTATAACACCCTTTATCTCGTTAGGATTGATACCTTTCTTGACTGATGCCTGGTAATCCTGGACCCACTTCAGGTTACTCTTTGCAGATGCATTAGTGGGATCTAAGCCAAGGATTTTATCATATGATTCTACAGCTCTTCCAAGATAAGTAAGTTTACCTTCAAGGGTCTTTTCATTTCCTGCCATTCTCGATTCAAGACCGGCCAATCCATTGTAACCCTTAAGCTTATTCTCCTTATTGGATGGATCAAGGATGATCATCCTTGTGTAGTATTCCTTGGCTTTACTATAGTTGTTGTTGTCCATATGATAATATCCCAGATATTGAAAAGCCTCCATGATGTTTGCTCCGTTCTTAACTGAATCAATTTTAGCTTTTTCAATGAGTTTTTCAAACTTCGGTTTTGCAAGTCCTAGTTTATAATCAGGATCCATTTTGGAATATGTACGTGCTATAAAAACATATGCCGGAATATAATCCGGAGATTTCTTAATGACAACATTAAATACTGAGTCAGCGGCTTTGTATTTTTCGCCATTAAAATAGGCTCTTCCAACCTGCATATATGATTCAACATCATCTTTGCTTGGATCAATCATCTTAGCCCAAGTTTTGGCAGCTCCTTCATACCTTCTGTAAGTATAATAGCTGTTTGCCATCTCACTCAGGAGAGCCCGGTCCTGAGGATTGTAATTCAGAACTTTATTATATTCACCAAAGGCTCTGTTGATCTCAACATTAGCTTTTGCAATCTTAACTTCGAGGCCCGCAATTCTACTTGTAAGGTCATCAACAGTAACTTTATATTTTGCCTTATCTGCCGCTGTTGTCGCAGCTGAAAGTCTTGATTTTTCCCTGTCAAGCTGTGGTTTAAGACTGTTAAGTTCATCGACCACTTTAGGATAGTTCTGATTCTTTTTCAGAAGAATTCTGGCCATATAATAATAGTCTTTTTTAATAATACGTTCAGGGACCACAGTCTTAAAAAGTGTCTCCATGTATGCCAGTGCCTTATCATAGTCGGCATTTTCCTTTTCATAGGAGGAATAGCCTGCAATTCGGTTCATATAAGTCCTCGACTTATCGACAGCAAGAATCTCTTCAACATTCTTAATTACCTCATCATAGTCTTTTGCATAGAAAAGAGCATTCACATACCTGGTCTTCGCAGGAATATTACCAGCTGTAAGTTCAAGATATTTCTTAAAATTCTCTTTCGACTGTTCAAGCCTGCCTGCAAGCCAGTATAGCTGTCCAAGTTCGCGATATGCAGGAGCATAGTTGGCGTTGAGTTTTATTGCTTCTTCAAAGAATGGAATCGCAGATTGAAGAGCACGTCCCTTGACATAAACATACCCGATCTTCATGTTGGCAGTAGGTGATTGGGGATCAGCAAATTGTGCAAGGTTATAATTCTTAATGGCATTTGATCCGTCATTGACAAGCATATATATGTCGCCTGCTATTAAATAAATATCCCTGCTCTTTGAGTCAATCTTAATAGCCTGTCTAATAAGAGGAAGAGCTAAAGCAGTATCGACCATGCCATCCTTAATGTAAGACTCGGCAATTTTGGCCAGAGCAAATGCATATTCATTTGCAGGAGGGGAAATCTTCTTTATGTTTTTATAAGGGAGAAGAAAACTTTTTGCTTTTGTACGCATTTCATTGGCTGTCTTATCATCACCAATGTAAAAAGCAATTTTAGCTAAACCGATATAATTCAGAGGATCATTTGGATTAGCATTAACCCCTTTATCATATATTTCTTTGGCAGCTTTGGATGCAACTACCAATGAGTTGGATATGGTGTCAGCGAAATAATCAAGTAAATAATTTTCCCCAAGGTAGAAATAATTCTTACTATTGGCGGGTTCTTTCTGGATCAGAGCCTGAAGCATAGCTTCAGCTTTATCATATTGCTCACTCCTTGTCAGCTGAATGGCAGAATTTAAATCCTGCGCCTGAATGTTACTAACCAGGAAGACTGAGAACACACCTGCCAGGAAAACAACCGGACTTAACATTGAACGTTTCATAGCTTTGTTAATTGATGTCAATTATAGTTAATAATAGATTCTTATTCTTAATTCTTAATTTGTTATTCGTTATTTGGTATTTGTTGTTCAATATTTTCATTTCTTTATCTGTACCAGCCTTATTGGCATAGTAGCCGGCACGAGCCCTGATTTCAGAACAATCCTTTGTCCCTGTTCACCGGTAGCCCATTGTATAAATCCAGAACCTAATCCTTTAAATGTCTCTCTTGAAATGAGATAAACTTCTCTTACAAAAGGATAAGATTTGTCATAAATTGATCCCTGGTACGGGCGGTAATAGGAACCATCGTTAATAAAAGGCTGTGAAACTGCTACCACATTGACCTTATCAATAAAACTCATACTGAGTGAATCATCTTTATCGCTTATCCAGTTTACACTTATAATTCCAAGTGCATCGCGGTTCCTGGACACAAAATCAACAACTTCTGCATTTTTCCTGACTGCAAAGAAGTTTTTCCCTAGAGTGTCATTTATTTCAAAGAGTTCTTTGAAATATCTGATATTCCCCGATTTATTGTTGTCAAAAATAACACTGAGATCACCAAGTTTCGATTTCGGATTGATATCTTTCCACCTCTTTATTTTGCCCGTAAAAATATCTTTTATTGCATTGTATTTTAACAGGGTATCGAGGTTTGATTTATTTGTTATTAATGCGAGGGCATCGTAAGCAAGAGTGGTTGTGCGTGCTATAACCAGCGTATCCCGGAGATACTGGATCTGATTGTCAGTAAGTTTTCTGCTTGTCACAATGACTTTTACAGAATCATTCATAAAGTCATTGACAACATCATATTCAGGCTTGAATGCGGGTTTGACCCTGGCATTATGATATAAAGTTGTAAAAGTAAAAACCTCTGTATCAATAAGTGGCTGAAAAGATTCATCTACCGAAATCTTAATATTACCGCGGGTAGGTGTTTCATTTAATGCCGGTTTACTCCCGTTTTTGCACGAGAACAACATAAACAGCATCCCAAGAAACAGAAAACTCATTCCTGAGCTTAAAAGAATTCTGTTAAAATTATTCACTATCCCAAAGGTTTTATTAATAACGTTCAGGAACGCAATATTAATAAAATTTTGAATAAATGTTAAAATCTTCATATCCTTAATAATTAGTCAAAGTTAAAATATTTACTGATAGTTTAACAACAAAGGATATGCCAACTATAATATGAAGAATGAATGATCTTTTGCAAAGATCTGATTTTTTTATATTCCGGAGAGCCTCAATCATTATCCCTATTCTTAGTAAAAAAAACCTCAATAATTTTTAAATATGCCCTGTATGCCCTGTATAAACCATAAAAGATAAAGGTAGATCCCATAATCACCCGTACAGGTTTATCAAGATTAGTCATGTCAAAAAAGAAAATAAGGTAAACTCCGACTCCCAGATAGAAAAAGACCATAAAGATGCTGAAGATGGCAGTAAACTGTTCCAATATTTTGTTTTGATTCATGCGAAATATTTTAGGAATCAAATAAACAAATAATCATTGTACAATCAAAAAAAAACAAAACTCTTTCTTATATTAAAGGTATAAGACTATTTTAAGTTTGTAATTATCTGAATAACAAAGAACTATCTCCGTAGCTTAAAAATCTGAAATCATTTTCAAGGGCATATCTGTAAATTTTTTTCCAGTTTTTGCCTACCCAGGCTGAAATCAAAAGAAGAAGTGTGCTTCGTGGCTGATGAAAATTGGTAATCAATCCACTGATCATTCTGAAATCATACCCGGGGATAATCATGATTTTTGTTGATGCTGTCAGAAAAGTCCTGTTATTCTTTTTCATCAGGTCTGAAAGAGCTGCAAGGGATTCCTGGGAAGATACTTTGCAATCCGATTCATACGGCTCCCATTGCCCAACTGTGAGATCCGTTTCCAAATTTAAAGAGTGATTTAATGCCCTTACTCCAAGCCAGTAAAGGCTTTCAAGGGTTCTGACTGAGGTAGTTCCAACCGGGATTAATCTTCCATGTTGCTCAAGTAAAATTTCAATCGTTTTTTTTGGGACAAAGAAATGTTCACAATGCATTTCATGGTCTGAAATCTTTTTTGTTCTGACAGGCTGAAATGTGCCGGCACCAACATGAAGTGTAAGCTCCGTTTTTTTTATGCCCCTTTCTGCAAACCTTTCAAACACCTCATTTGTAAAATGTAGTCCTGCTGTAGGTGCTGCAACAGATCCATTAACGCTTGAATAAATTGTCTGGTATCTCTTATTGTCATTCTCTTCATCCTGCCTGTTAATATAAGGTGGGAGAGGAATATGACCTGTTGCCTCAATAACTTCACCGAAACTGATTTCCGGATTATTCCAACTGAATCTTATCCTCCAGGCCTCACCTTCAGGAATGATCTTTTCTGCCGTAAGTTCATAACTGTCACCCATGTATCCGAACTGATTCTTAATTTTACCGCTCTTCCATTTTTTCAAATTTCCAATAATGCATTTCCATTCAACAGGTTGTCCTGAACTGAGTGATAATTCATATTCGGATGGTAGGAGCGGTTCAAGACAAAAAACTTCAACAGTTGAACCGGTATCTTTGTGAAACAGAATACGGGCCCTTATTACGCGTGTATTATTAAAAACGAGAAGTGAATCAGAAGGAATATATTTGTAAATATTTTTAAAAATATCACTGGTAACCTCATTCCCGTCATAAAGCAGTATTCTGGAGTTATCTCTTTCTTTAACAGGATATTGTGCTATTCTTTCTTCCGGAAGATCATAATCATAATCTTTAAGTTCAATATCTCTCATAAATCCTTTTATCTTTTACCTTACTCTTTGCTTTTTACTTCATTTTCTATGCAAATATAACTATTTATTTAGTTAACAACAAATCAACGGTAAATTATTACCTTTGCCATGCAGTTGGTTGTTCCATCGTTCCGTCCCGATAGCTATCGGGATATCGGAAAGGAAAGTCCGGGCAACACAGAGCACCATGCTTCCTAACGGGAAGATATCCGTGAGGGTATAGTAGTGTAACAGAAAATAACCTCCTGCTTCTGCGGGGAAGGGTGAAAAGGTGAGGTAAGAGCTTACCGGTTCTGGTGGTGACATCAGGAGCCGTACACCTTATGGGTTGAAAGACCATGTATACCGGTGATAAGGATTGCTCGTCCGATGCCGGGGGGTGGGTCGTATGATCCCTGTAGTAATACCGGGACAAGATAAATGATGGGAACCGGTTTTAATTTCTTTCGAAGATAACTAAACCGTTACAGAATCCGGCTTACAGGCCAGCTGCTTATTTTACCTTAAAAACGCTGTCATCCATAGGAAGGTCAACTTCAACCTTGGTGAAATTAATTACGAATTCCATCCCCTGGGCTGATGTAGTTGTTTTCATCGGTAATAATACTCCATTGGTTTCGGTATAATCAGATGGAAATGAATCCATTGTAATCATCATTCCACCCTGGGATGTTGTTACAGATGTTTTTACAAGAAGAAATGAGGTTTTGTCAATAAACAGATCAATAACTGTTCCACCTTCGATTGTAGCTTTTATCTTATAGGCTGGTTTTTCATTGACTTTTTCTTCGCCTGCCAAAACAAGTTGACCGTTCTTTAAGTAATTCGCCATATAATTCTGGAACATATTGCTTCTAAGGGTCTGTTTTACCTGGTCAGGAGTCATTTCTACAGGATCGCTTGAACCTGCCATCGGATTGATATTATACCCTTTTTCTCCATCGAAAACTGATATGATCTGCTGTCCGTTCATTATAGTGACAGTTTTAATCTTATTCGGATTTTTCATCCACATTTCCATGGGCATCTCCATTCCCATCATCGACATATTGCCGGTTATCTTAAGTGTTTCTAATTTGGATACCTGGTCCAGTTTATTGGCTGCAGTGTAGTTTTTTACGATTTCTTCAAGCGATTGAGCGTTAATGACAACAACTACAAGCAGACAGGTAATGATCAGAAAGAACTTTTTCATACAATTGGTATTAAGTTTAATTATTAAATAAATGAATTAATGGTTTTTCTTATTGCAACAAGTTTTATTAAAAGTCCTTCAAGTTCAGAAAGCCTGAGCATGTTGGCTCCATCCGATCTGGCAACAGCCGGATTCGGGTGTGTCTCAATAAATATCCCGTCTGCACCGGTTGCGATCGCTGCCTTACCGATAGTCTCAATCAGTTCAGGCATTCCACCGGAAACCCCTGATTCCTGATTGGGCTGCTGTAATGAATGGGTGATATCCATAATAACCGGAACCCCCGTTTTCTGCATTTCCGGGATGTTCCGGAAATCAACAACAAGATCCTGATACCCGAAAGTATTTCCCCTGTCAGTCAGCATAATATGATTATTACCAGCCTCTCTGACCTTTTCAACTGCAAAACTCATTGATGAGCCTGACAGAAACTGTCCTTTCTTAATATTGATCCATTTCCCGGTTTTAGCAGCTGCCACCAGAAGATCAGTCTGTCTGCATAAAAAAGCTGGTATTTGCAGAATATCAACATATTGTGCCGCCATGCCAGCTTCATCTGGATTATGAATATCGGTGATTACAGGTATTGAAAATTTTTTCCGGACTTCAGCAAGTATGTTAAGAGCTTTAATATCTCCAATCCCGGAAAAGGAATCAGCTTTCGAACGGTTTGCCTTTCTGTAGGATGATTTGAACACAAATGGCAGTTGGTACTTTTCTGACAAATGAACTATATGCTCAGCTGTCTTAAAAACCACATCCTCATTTTCTACAACACAAGGACCTGCAATTAACAGAAAGTTTCCTGTTTCCCCGTACTTCAGTCCGGGAATATTTATTCCAGCTTTTAACATGTTGAAACAAAATTATAAAAATTATTGATTTTAATATTCATGGCTTTAATTTTCTCTGTGTAACTCTGTGCCTTCCCTGCCTGCGCTGCCGCTTCGGCAGGCAGGTCTGTGTAACTCTGTGTAAGTTCTTGTCTGTTTCACAGAGTATCACAGAGAACACACAGAGAACCACAGAGTTATATTCTTAATCAATATTTAGTAAAAGTGATACTTTTTTATTATTTATCATAATTGTAAATATCCTTCCACATACCTGCCAATCTTTTTTTAATCTCTTCTTCTTTCGAATTAGAACCTGGTTCATAAAATACAGTACCTTTTATCTCTTCAGGGAGAAAATTATCTGGAATGAAATTGCCTTTATAACTGTGAGCATATTTATAATCCTTGCCGTATCCAATATTTTTCATGAGATTAGTTGGAGCGTTCCTGATATGTAATGGGACAGGCAGGTCGCCTTTCTCCTTAACCATCCCTATTGCATTTTCAATTGCCATATAAGATGAATTGCTTTTAGGTGAGGTGGCAAGGTAAACAGCTACTTCAGAAAGTATGATTCTCGATTCTGGCCATCCGATAACATTGACTGCTTCAAAACAGGCTTGAGCCAGTAGCAGAGCATTCGGATTTGCGATACCAATATCCTCAGCTGCCAGTATTAGCATCCGTCTGGCAATGAACTTGGGATCTTCACCTCCTTCAACCATACGTGCAAGCCAGTAAACAGCAGCATTGGGATCACTTCCCCTGAGCGATTTTATAAAGGCTGAAATAATATCATAGTGTTGCTCTCCATTTTTGTCATAAAGTGCAAGGTTTTTCTGCACATGTTTCAGAACCTTCTCATTATCAATAATGATCTTTACTGATCTTGTTTCATCAGCTTCGGAAAAGACAACCAGCTCAATGGCATTGTATAACTTACGGGCATCTCCCCCCGACACACGTATAAATGCCTCGTATTCTTTAATTTCAATATCATATTTAGCCAGGTACAAGTCTTTTTTCAACGCTTTGTTAAGAAGTTCTGTAAGCTCTTCTTCACTAAGAGGTTTCATTATATAAACCTGACAACGTGAAAGGAGGGGAGAGATAACCTCAAAGGATGGATTTTCTGTTGTTGCCCCGATAAGGGTTATGATTCCCTGTTCCACTGCACTCAGAAGAGAATCCTGCTGTGATTTATTAAAACGGTGTATCTCATCGATGAACAGGATAGGATTCGGCTGATTAAAAAACTGCTGCTTCTTTGCCTTTTCAATAGTTTCCCTCACATCCTTTACTCCTGAATGCACTGCACTCAGGTGAAAAAACGGTCTTTTAAGTTTATTTGCTATAATCCCTGCCAGGGTTGTCTTTCCGACTCCCGGAGGACCCCAGAGTATGAATGAAGGAATATTTCCCGATTCAATAACCTTTCTTAGAACAGCATTATTACCGACAAGATGTTCCTGTCCGCAGAACTCATCAAGGTCCTTTGGCCGCAGCCTTTCAGCAAGAGGTTGATTTGGCAGCATCGTAAAATGTTTGTGTAAAAGTAATAAAAACAATCTTTGTTCCTTAAGATAAAGTTCATTGAATTGAAAATGAATATTTTGGGCTATAGTAGAGACGTAGCATGCTACGTCTCTACTATATTATTTTAATGAAATTGGAGATCCTATACCGATTTTTATAAATTTGAGATCATAATAAAAAAGTCATGAACAAATTATTACCTCTCATAATTACACTATCCATATTGTCGGGGTGCAATGAGAAATCAGGCAGAAAAGGTCTTAAAATAATTGAAGGTCGAGGAATTGTTGCAGATAGCGGGATGGTTGTTTCTGCTCATAAGGAGAGTTCAGGGATAGGGGTGGCAATTTTACGGAAGGGTGGAAATGCTGTTGATGCTGCTGTTGCCACAGAGTTCGCACTGGCAGTCTGCTATCCCGAAGCAGGAAACCTGGGAGGAGGAGGATTCATGGTTATCCGTACCTCCGACGGAAAAACTGATATGATTGATTACCGGGAAAAAGCTCCCCTTCAGGCTTCCCGGGATATGTATCTTGATCCTGAAGGAAATGTAAAGGAAGGTCTAAGTACTGACACCCATCTTGCCAGCGGTGTACCGGGTACGGTAGATGGAATGATAAATGTACATGTAAAATATGGCAAACTTCCTTTTAAAGATGTAATACAACCATCAATTGATCTTGCCAGAAAAGGATTTCCGGTGACTGCAGGCCAGGCTGATGATCTGAATAGCAGCAGGGAACAATTTAAGGTAAGAAACCAATCGAAGCCGGCATTTGTAAAAGACTCCGAATGGAAAGAAGGTGATATTCTTAAACAACCTGAACTTGCCAGGACACTTGAACTGATAAGAGATTTTGGCAGAGACGGATTTTATTCCGGCAGAACTGCAAATCTTATTCTTAAGGAAATGCAGAGAGGTAATGGAATTTTCACCAGACAGGACCTTATCGAATACAGATCAGTTTTCAGGGAACCTTTATCAGCTGATTATAAAGGTTATAAGATCATATCAGCTTCTCCTCCGTCAGGAGGTGGCGTTGTTTTGCTTCAACTTCTGGGTATGATTGAACCCTATCCGATAAATAAAATGGGATTCCATTCTTCCCAGACAATTCAACTTATGGTGGAGGCAGAGAGAAGAGCATTTGCTGACCGGTCAAAATATCTCGGTGATCCCGGTTTTATGGAAATACCGGTTGACAGATTATTAGAAAGGAATTATTTGCTGCAAAGAATGAACACCTTCAATGAAAATGCCGCCTCGCTTTCTTCTCAGATAAGTCCGGGATATCCTGATGCAGATATAAGTGAAGAGACCACACATTATTCAGTAGTAGATCCGATGGGAAATGCTGTTGCAGCAACAACAACTCTTAACGGGACATTTGGAAACAATATAGTTGTTGACAGTACCGGTTTCTGCTTAATAACCAGATGGATGATTTTTCATTGAAACCAGGAGTTCCAAATATGTATGGACTGATTGGCGGTGAAACCAACTCAGTAAGACCAGGAAAAAGAATGTTGAGCTCGATGACTCCGGTTATAGTAGAAAAGGGTGGAAAACTTTTTATGGTTGCCGGATCACCTGGAGGATCCACAATACCAACATCAGTTTTTCAGGTAATTGTTAATGTGTTAGATTTCGGTATGAATATCCAGGAAGCAGTTGACACAGGAAGATTCCATCACCAGTGGCTGCCTGATTATATCAGTTTTGAGAAAAACGCAATTGATAGTCTTACTATTAAAAAACTTGAAAAGTTAGGCTATGAGCTAAAATTACGGTCACCAATTGGACGCGTAAATGCTATTCAGGTTTTACCGGATGGAAGCAAAGCAGGGGGTGCAGATAAGAGGGGTAATAATTCAGCATGCGGATATTGACACTGTTTGCAGTTAAATAATTTTTACTAAATTGCCTCAAATTTATTTTCGCTATAAAAAATAAATTAATACTTTTAACAGTTGAAATTGTAAATTCTGTTAAAACTTGTATTTATTGATAAAATAGTATTTGAATATTTTCAGATATTTATTCAGTTATGAAAAAGCCTCTGCTAATATTAATTATCATCCTGATTGTAATCTTTGTTCTGCCGGTAATTAACTTTATCCGTTGGTCTGCTCAGGAGAAAAAGCCAATGGATATTGTAATACTTGACAAGACAGTTCCTACACTTGAACGCCTGAAACACAAATCATTCAACTGGATTCTTACAAATGAGAGATTTGTTAAAAAAGGAAAAAAGAGTAGCTACTCATTCAGAAAAGATTATTATGGATTCTCTCCGACCAGACCCCTGAAAGAAAGAGGAAGCAGCAAAAATGAATATCGTATTTCCAAAATAATCCAACTTGCTGATAGTGTCGACGCACTCTATATTGCGGATACATATGGGGTGTTTTTTAATGACTGGTGGATAGGTATCAACAAAAGCCGTAAATCTAGAAAGATATATGGCGGTCTGAATAACACTGACTATTTACTGATTAATGAGATGAAAAACAGGAATAAGTTGATTATTCTTGAATATAATTCATTTGATTATCCTACACCGCCATTTGAGGCCTACAGAACTCAGGAAAAATTAGGTATCACCTTTTCAGGATGGACAGGTAAATATTTCGAAGACCTTGATACTCTTCAGGATGATTTTCCCATATGGATGACAGCAATGTACAGAAAGCAGTATAATCAACCATGGACCTTCACCAAAGCAGGTTTAGTACTGCTTACTGAGAAGAACATAATTGTCCTTGAATATGGCACCCATTTGAAAAATCCTTTACCTCATATTATTACAGATTCGGCTAATTGCAAAAAATACGGAGTTCCTGTCTCTGTAGCTTTTAAGAACTGGTTCGATATTATTGATCCTCTGGAAAGTAATGTCATATCTAAATTCAAAATAGAAACAACGGCACTGGGAGATACACTTCTTAGTAACAATGTCCTTAGCAATGAGTTTCCAGCAGTTATTCAGGAACCTGTTAATAAAAGAATATACTATTTTGCAGGTGATTTCGCAACCAATAAAGTATGGTACTGGACTTCAAGGATAAAAGGTATTGACAAACTCAAGGGTTTCTTATATTCCGATAAACCCGACGATCCCAGAAGGTTCTTCTGGCTTTATTATAAGCCCCTCATAAATGGCATATTCACCGATTACTATAATTCGATGAATGCAAAACAGTAAACTGATTAATAATGATTTTTTCAAAAGGACAGGCCGGAAACAGGCCTGTCCTTTTTTCTTAAATAAGTAATAAATGATACATTTTAGCCTATCCAATGAAAATGAAAATAACAATAATTCAACCAGATATAATCTGGGAAGATAAAATCCGGAACCTTAAAAAGGTAGAATTGCTGATTTCATCAGTTGCCGGTAATACCGATATTGTTGTCCTGCCTGAAATGTTTAATACAGGTTTCTCGATGAATCCGGATAATTTATGCGAAACTCCAGGTTCAGAAACTTTTAAATGGATGAAGAACCTCTCAAAAAACCATGGTTTTGGTATTTGCGGCAGTTATATCGTGAAACAAAACGTGCAATTTTATAACCGGTGGGTATTCGTTTCCCCTGAAAACGAATCCTGGTTCTATGATAAGAGGCATCTGTTCAGCCCTGGAAACGAAAATAAACTTTTTACACAGGGTAAAAAACGGCTGGTTTTCAGTTTCAGAGGTTTAAGGATTTGTCCCAATATCTGCTACGATCTCCGGTTTCCGGTTTGGAGCAGAAACAATAATGATTACGATATACTTATTAATTCAGCAAATTGGCCTGAAAGCAGAAGGGATGTATGGAAAACCTTACTAAAAGCCAGAGCCATTGAAAATCAATGCTATGCTGTTGGCGTCAATAGGATTGGTTGTGATAATAACGGGATAAATTATCACGGTAATTCTATGATTATTGGTCCTAGGGGTAATATTATTGCCAGGATAGAAGAAAATAAAGAAGATGTGGCAACAGGAGAAATATCTCTTTCAGAACTCAAAAAATTCCGCGAAACATTCCCTGTACTTAGAGACGCAGATAACTTTACAATCAATCTTTAATAAAATACTTTTTACATTTATCTTTTATCTTTGCTACAGATTACACGGAGTTCACTGATTCTCCCCACATCCCCCTCTCCCCATCTCACCATCTCACCATCATTTCTTTAGAGCTTCGTACAGAATCACTGCCGGATGTTTTGCTATCCTGCCCGTCCCATCTTTTATATGGTGCCTGCAACTTGTTCCGGGAGCTGCAATAACAACATTATCAGTACTTTTTCTAATCTCCGGGAATAAAATCAGTTCTCCTATTTTGTTGGATAATTCATAATGCTCTTTTTCATATCCAAACGATCCTGCCATTCCACAGCAACCTGATGGTATCTCCTTAACGATAAAATTTGCAGGTATTGAAAGCATTTCAACCGAACAGGCTGAAGAGGCAATTGCTTTCTGTTGACAGTGCGCGTGTAACAATATCTGAAGATTATCCCCGGTGAATGATTCACTCCTGATTCTTCCCAATCTGAACTCATTTGCAATAAACTCATCTAACATATAACAATTTGAAGCAAGCTTTACAGCCTTTTCTCTGAGATCAGCCCCAGCAAGCTCCGGGTATTCATCCCTGAACCCCAGGATGCCTGAAGGTTCAATACCAATCAAAGGCATTTCCTCACTGATAAAGCCCGAGAGTGTCAGAATGTTAGATCTTACAATTTTAGATGCTTTCCTGATCAGACCTTTTGATATAAAGGTCCTTGCACTTATTTTATGATCAGTTACAACTACCTTATAATTTAATGATGTCAGTAACCTGATGGCAGCAATACCAGTCTCAGTATCATTGAAATTAGTGAATTCATCAATAAAAATACAAACAGAACCTGCAGGACTGACAGGATTTATCACAGGGAGGTTTTTTCGGATCCATTTTTTTAAGCTTGTTTCATATATTAAAGGTATTGATCTTTCAGATGCAATACCGATTGCCTTTTTCACCAATCCCGAAGTAAAACCGTTCTCTAGGAAAAAATTGTAGATTGAGGGGAAAATTAAGCCTAACCTGTTAAAGTTTGAAATATAAGCAATTAAAACAGTCCTTAAAGGTGTTCCATGCCTATCGTACCAATGCTGAAGGAACTCAGATTTTAACTTTGCCATATCGACACCTGATGGACATTCTGATTTGCAGCCTTTACACTCAAGACACAGATCAAGGATTTCATGAATCTCTTTATGATTCCATGGATCACCATTCTCCATGCTTAAAAACTCCCGCAGTATATTTGCTCTTGCCCTTGTGCTGTTTTTTTCATCCATCGTGGCCATAAAACTGGGGCACATTGTACCACCAATTATTAAAGATTTGCGGCAGTCACCCGATCCGTTACATTTTTCAGCCGCCCTTATTATTCCTTCGGTTGATGAAAAATCATAAAATGTGGCAATTTCAGGAGTAATAGTACCAGGTTTATACCTTAAAAAGGTATTCATAAGCGGAGTATCAATTATCTTTCCCGGATTAAGAATATTCTCAGGATCCCAGCATTTCTTAAGCTCCTTTAGAAGTTTGTAGTTATGTTCCCCAATAATCATGGGTATAAATTCTCCTCTGAGTCTTCCGTCACCGTGCTCACCACTCATTGAACCCCTGTATTTCTTTACCAGTTTAGCTGTTTCAATTCCGATTGTCCGGAACAATTCAACATCATGGGGATCTTTAAGGTTCAGTACAGGTCTGATATGTAGTTCGCCGGTACCAATATGGGCATGATAAACTGAATCCTTTCCAAAAACAGCCAGCATCCTGGCAAACTCATCCATATAGGCAGGCAGATCTTCAACTCTGACAGCTGTATCTTCAATAAGTGACACTGATTTAGCATCACCCTTCATATTCCCCAGAACACCTAATCCTGCTTTTCTTAATTCCCAGACCTTTGCCATATCCTTTCCTTTTACTACCGGAAAGGAGTAGCCATACCCGGCTTCTTTTAATGCATTGATCATCTCATTTGTAACTGCATCGACTTCTTCTTCGGTATCCCTTGCAAATTCGACCATGGTAACTGCTCCGGGATTACCGTCAAGAAAAAAGCGGTTGTTTTTCTGACTTATGTTATCTTTTGTTAGTTCAAGAATCCTGTCATCTGTCATCTCTACAGCGGTTGGTCTGAATTTTAAAGCTATCAGATTAGCTTTGAAAGCCTCATCCCTTTCCTTATGATGAATACACACCAGGGCTTTGTTTGCAGGAGGTAATGGTACAAGATTAAGTTTTATTTCCGTTGCAATTGCAAGAGTCCCTTCTGATCCGGCAAGTAGCCGGCAAAAATTAAACTTTCTGCTTGATTTGTCATCGAAGACTTCAGAGTCCAAAAGAAGGTCGAGAGCATAACCGGTATTTCTTCTTGGTATCCGGGGATCTGGATAACCATCACTGATATTTTTACTGTTTACGGGATCATCAAGGATCTTTTTGATATTACGGTAAATTTCTCCCTCGAGATCATTCCGTTTGCTTTTATTTTCAAAGGTTTTTTTATCAACAGGACCAAAGACAACTTCGCTTCCATCACTCAGAAGAGTTTTTAATTCAATTGTATGATCTCTTGTTGATCCATAAATAACAGAATGTGAGCCACATGAGTTATTACCAATCATACCTCCCAGATTGCACCTGTTGGAGGTTGCAGTTTCAGGTCCGAAAAACAGCCCAAATGGTCTGAGGTACATATTCAGTTCATCAAGCACTACTCCAGGTTCAACCCTGACCCATTTTTCATCTTTATTTACCTCAAGGATCCTGGTCATGTACCTTGAAATATCCACAATAATTCCTGAACTTACTACCTGTCCTGCCAGCGATGTTCCTGCAGCTCTGACCGTTACGCCATATTTTTCTTTTGCAGCAAATAATAAAATCTTCCTTATATCATTTATCCCTTTTGGCCAGGCAACAGCCACTGGTTGCTCCTTATAATCCGATGCATCCGTGGAATAAATTGTTTTTGTTATGAGATCATTTTTCAGATCACCATCAAGGTTTGCTTTAAGTTCATCCAATCGGGAGATAAAAGAGTCCATTTTTTATAACGTTTAATGGTGCTAAAATAGGAAATGATTCGATCATGTTTTTGTAATTTTCGTATTCTATAAACAATTTTTCTGAAAAATCATAATCCTGACAATAATCATGTATAACTTGATTGTTTAATAGAACTTTTTTTTCGTACATTTAAACAAAAATTTCGAATATATTAAACTATTGATACACAATGGAATTATTAGATAGAATTAAACAAAATGCTAAAAAACATAACATGCGGATTGTACTTCCTGAAGGATACGAGGAGAGAACCATTAAAGCCGCAGATATTGCCATAACAGAAGGACTTGCTCAGATTATTTTGATAGGAGATCCCGAAGAGATCAGATCTCACGCTTCAAGACTAGGATTGAAGAACCTGGATAGAGCAACTATCATTAATCCCAAATCTCACGATAAAAAAGCCCACTATATTGATATGATGGTTGAAATCAGGAAGAGTAAAGGGATGACAATCGAAGAAGCATCAAGTCTCATAGAGGATCCTCTTTATCTGGGCGTGCTGATGATTAAAAACGGAGATGCAGATGGCGAGGTTTCAGGAGCAGATCATGCCACTGGTGATGTCCTGAGGCCTGCTTTTCATTATGTTAAAACAGCCCCGGGGATTTCAGTGGTTTCAGGAGCATTTATTATGATCCTTCCCGATAAGACTTTTGGAGAAAACGGTGTCATAATATTTGCAGATGGTGCTGTCCACCCAGATCCAAACGAAAAAGAACTGGCTGAAATAGCTATTGCATCAGCGCACACTGCAAAAGCGATTGCCGGATTTGAACCAAGAATTGCAATGCTTAGCTTTTCAACAAAAGGAAGTGCTAAACATGAATTAGTTGATAAAGTGGTCAACGCTACAAAAATTGCAAAAGAGATGGCTCCCGATCTTCTGATAGATGGCGAACTTCAGGTGGATGCGGCTCTTATCGAAGCAATTGGTAAAAACAAGGCTCCCGGTAGCCCGATCGCTGGTAAGGCCAATGTCCTTATCTTTCCTGATCTGAATTCCGGGAATATTGCATATAAGCTGGTTCAAAGACTTGCTCATGCCGAGGCTATTGGTCCTGTATTGCAAGGAATGGCTGCTCCAATTAACGACCTCTCACGAGGATGTTCAGTAAGCGATATTGTCAGTATGATAGCAATAACATCAAATCAGGCAGCAGGAATAAAAAAATAATGAATTTCTGTAAAAAGGTCAAATCTCTTTACAGATGATTAAATATTAATAATTAATTATAAGATAGTTATGTCAGAAGATATTGAAAAACTGGAAGATTATGGATTAAGTAAGGATACCAGACCAAAAACACTGTTTTCGCTTGTCGGAATAGTTGGAGCAGGATCAGTCGGACAAAATATTGCCCGAATGGCAAGTTCTAAAGGATTGAATGTGATATTTCTGGATATTTGTCAGGAAATTGTAGACAAGGCTTATGAAGAACTGGCAAGGGAACTCGACCGTATTATTGAACGATGGGGGATGACCAATTCTGAAAAACTTTCAATATTGTCACGCATTAAAGGGACGACAGATTATAATAAATTTAGTAATTGTGATATTGTGATTGAAGCTATCAAATCATCTTCCCGTGAACATAGCCATGAAGTCCGTGCCAAAATTTTAAAAACTATAGAATCTCATGTTGGCAGAAATACAATTATTGCTACAAACTCCTCCACTCAGGTTATAACGGAACTTACTGCCGATCTTACTTATAAGGATCGTTGTGTCAGCTTCCATTTTCTTACGCCTGAAGCTGATGCCAGGGTAGTGGAAATTGTCAAAGGTCTTCATACTTCTCAGGCTGCTTATGAAAATACAATAAAATTTGCGAATCTGTTGGGCAAAAAGGTAATTCCGGTAAAAGAATCTCCGGGGCTTTTAAGCACACGTCTAATTGTCCCTTTTATCAATGAAGCGTGTGAAGTATTAATGGAAGGTGTCGGGAAAATGGAAGATATAGACACTACTATGAAGGTAGGTTTTGGCCTTCCACTTGGTCCTTTTGAAATGGCAGATAAAATTGGCCTGGATAAAATACTCAGATGGTGTGAAAACCTTTATGACGAATTCGGAGATCTAAAATACAAATCTTCACCTCTCCTTAAAAAACTTGTCAGGGCTAACCAATGGGGAAGACGAACAGGCAAAGGATTTTATGAGTATAATAAAGATGGTATGAGACTTATTAAAAACATCTCTATTGAAGAATAAGCTACAACATTTGTTTATACGAATAACTTTAAATAAAAAAAATATTCCATAATGAAAATATTAGTTCTTAACTGTGGTAGTTCATCAATTAAATATCAGCTTTTTGATATGTCCTCTGGTGTTGTTTTAACGAAAGGTATTGTTGAAAAAATAGGCTTGAAAGGATCGTTTTTAAAAAATGAGAGATTCGATGGTGATAAGGTGAAATTGGATGGCGAGATACTTGACCATCAAAGCGGAATAGGATATATTCTTGGTTTGATGATAAGTCAGAAAAGGGGAGTAATCAAAACATTGGACGAAATTGATGCAATTGGTCACCGCGTTGTACATGGTGGCGAAACGTTTAAGGGAAGTTCTTTTCTCGATGATGTTACCATAAAAGGAATTGAAGATTGTGCTGACCTTGCTCCACTACATAACCCGGCAAATCTTAAAGGGATTTATGCAATGAAAATGCTTCTCCCCAAAGTACCTCAGGTCGGAGTTTTTGATACCTCTTTTCATCAGACAATGCCTGACTATTCATTTATGTATGCTATACCTTATTCATTATATAAAAAATACGGGATAAGACGTTATGGGTTTCATGGAACAAGTCACAAATATGTCTCTGTTCAGGCCTGTAAAGCCTTAAATGTAGATTATAACGCTCAAAAAATCATTACTTGTCACCTGGGTAACGGAGCATCTATAACAGCAATTAAAAACGGGAAATCAATGGATACTTCAATGGGACTTACACCTGTTGAAGGTCTTATTATGGGCACAAGATCAGGAGATATTGATGGAGGAGTGATTACCTTTTTAATGGAAAAAGAGGAAATTGATTTTTCTTCATTAAATACACTTATAAACAAACATAGCGGTTTGCTGGGTATCTCAGGGATTTCTTCCGATATGAGAGAGATTGAAGCAGCAGCCGAAAACGGAAACGAACGCGCTGCTTTGTCAATTAAAATGTTTGATTACCGTGTAAAAAAATATATTGGAGCGTATGCTGCAGCGATGGGTGGTGTTGATATTTTAGTCTTTACTGGGGGAATAGGTGAGAATGGCTGGGAAACAAGAGAAAGTATTTGCTCTGACCTTGAGTTTCTCGGTATCGGGCTTGACAAAAACAAAAATACAGGTGTCCGGGGCAAAGAAATTATCATCAGTAAGGAAGAATCACCTGTGACTGTAATTGTTGTCCCAACTGATGAGGAATTTGTCATAGCATCTGATACAAAATATATTGTCGAACATCATACAGTTTAATTATTAACTCTAAAAAAGTAACTCCATGGTGTTAAAGAGCATGTCAGACCTTAAAAGTATCGTGGCAGGCAAACCGAGAAAGAAACTTGTTCTTGCAGCTGCACAGGATCAACATTCATTAGGCGCTGTATTAAGAGCATGGAAAGATAATATTATAGAACCGATACTTATCGGCGATAAAGAGGGGATACAGAATATTTGCTCGGAAAATGGATATGATATAACAGGATTAAGAATAATACACGAACCTGACACAGACATGTCCGTTGAAATGGCTGTCAAAATGGTCAATACCAAGCAGGCCGATATTTTAATGAAAGGGAAGGTAGGTACCTCAACACTGCTGAAATGCATTTTGAATAAAGAATGGGGGTTGAGAACAGGAAATCTGCTCTCCCACATAGCTCTATTTGAAGTTGAAACATATCATAAACTTATTGCTGTAACTGATGTGGCAATGAACATTGCTCCTAATCTTAAGGATAAAATCGCAATTGTCAATAATTCAGTTTCATTTCTGAATAAACTTGGTTACAAAATGCCCAAAGTGGCAGTTCTGGGTGCTGTCGAGATGGTAAACGAGAATATGGAGGCCACACTCGATGCTGCCCTTCTCTCAAAAATGAATCAACGCGACCAGATCAGAAACTGTATTATCGACGGTCCTCTGGCATTCGACAACGCCATAAGCCTTGAAAGCGCTAAACTTAAAGGGATTAAAAGTGAGGTTGCAGGCGATACCGACCTCTTGTTAATGCCCGATATTGAGGTCGGGAATGTACTATACAAATCACTGGTTTTCTTTGCAAAAGCTAAAGTAGCATCAGTAATACTTGGAGCCCTGGTTCCAATAGTCCTGACCTCAAGATCGGATTCAGAACAGGCAAAATACGACAGCATACTTTTATCCGCAGCAGCAAGCAAATAATATAACCATGATCCGATCTCTTGACCAGATGGTTGAAAAGGTGTTTTCTCTTAAAAAAAAGCGCCGCATAGCAGTTGCATGGGCTCAGGATACAAACACAATCGGCGCAATTCACAGAGCTGTAAATGAGGGATTAGTTGAAGCAATTATGATTGGCCGGTCAGTTGAAATCAAAAAGACCTGCAGACTTGTTGGGATTGACGAAAAATCTTTCACCCTTATTGAAGCTGACAATGAGACCATGGCTTCAGTTGAAGCAGTAAAGCTGACCAAAACAGGTCAGGCTGATATTGTAATGAAAGGATTGGTGGGGACAGATAAATTTCTCAGGGCCGTGATGGACAAGAAGGATGGTCTGATGTTTTCGGATGCTGTTCTGAGCTATGTCTGTGCCCTCGAGATACCTGCTTATCATAAACTTTTATTTTTAACTGATCCTGTAGTGATCCCATTTCCAAACCTCGATCAGAAAATTGCAATGGCAGGATATGCCATAGAAATGGCTGCCCGGTTTGGCGTGGATATGCCAAAAATAGCCCTGATCGGAGCTTCTGAAAAAATGAGCCGTCATTTTGATAACTCATTTGACTATGCTGTCATGTGCAAGATGGTTGAAAGGGGACAAATTAAGAATTGTATAATGGATGGCCCTCTCGATCTCTTCCTTGCCTGCGATAAAAAAAGTGTTGTAATAAAGGGGATTCAGACTCCGGTCAATGGTGATGCCGATATCCTGCTTTTCCCCTCTCTTGAATCAAGCAATCCTTTTTACAAAGGACTAATGTTATTTGCACATGGAGAAATGGCCGGACTTATAAGAGGAACAGAAAAACCTGTTATTGTAATGTCAAGAAGCGAAAGTGAAAAATCAAAATATTACTGTATTGCACTGGCATGTCTTATGTCGTAAGCTTCTGTTTTTCAGTAATTAATTAAAAATTATCAATTTAGTTTTATGGTGAAACGACTAATTCTGGCAATTAATCCGGGATCCACTTCAACCAAATTTGCTCTTTTTGAGGAAGAGAATATTATTTTTGAAAAAACCCTGCGACACACTTCTGAAGAAATGTCAGGTTTTAAAAAGATAACTGATCAGTTCCACTTCAGGAAAGATCTCATTATGAAAGAACTGACTGAGAGAAAGGTCGATTTCTTCCGTATTGCTGCCGTTATTGGTCGTGGGGGACTGATAAGACACATTGAATCAGGCATATATACAGTTAATAAAAAAATGAAGGAGGATCTTAAAACCGGAATTATGGGGCAGCACGCAAGTAATCTTGGAGGACTTATTGCCGATGATATCGCTTCTTCATTACCAATGTCTGCAGCCTATATTGTTGATCCTGTTGTGGTTGATGAACTTCAGGATGTTGCCAGGATATCCGGCCACCCTGAAATTGAACGCAAATCAATTTTCCATGCTCTAAACCAAAAAGCAGTTGCGCGTACTTATGCTGTTTCTGTAGGCAGGAAATACGACGATATGAACATTATTGTTGCTCATATGGGTGGGGGAATTAGTGTGGGAGCACACAGAAAAGGAAGAGTAATTGATGTGAATAATGCACTAAATGGAGATGGTCCCTTTTCTCCTGAACGATCAGGCGGGCTTCCCTCCGGACAGCTTATTGATCTATGCTTCAGTGGCAGGTTTACTCATTCTGAACTTAAATCTATGATAACCGGCAAAGGAGGGATGGTTGCCTATCTCGGGACGAATAGTTTTATAGAAGTCTGCAGAATGGCAGAAAACGGGGATCAAAAGGCTATATTGATCAAGGATGCTGCTTCATATCAGATCGGAAAAGAGATAGGAGCGATGGCTGCTGTCCTGGACGGTCAGGTGGATGCAATAATTCTTACAGGAGGAATGGCTTTTCAGGACTCACTTGTTAAAAATATAAGGTCAATGGTAGAGTTTATTTCAGTTGTTGTCGCTTACCCCGGTGAAGATGAAATTAAAGCCCTGGCTTTTAATGGATTACTCGCTCTTGATGGGAAAATAGATATCAAAACATATTCCTGAACTTTTATCTACTCATTAAAGAATTTTTCCTCTCTGTAGATGCCCCTAAATCCTTTAAAATCAAGCCCCCCAACCCACCTGCTTTGCTTCGCTGACCTTGCTGCGCTGAAGCGGCTACGCAAAGGCGCAGAGCTACGCGCAGCGCCGTCGGCGCTCTGTCGCTGAAGCTTTGGAGCGTAGGCGACAAGCCTTACGCTTGCGCTGAAGCTTCAGCGTAGAAGCATGGCGGCCGATGGAAAGCGAAGAAGGGGGGCTAGGAAATGGGTACATTTTGCCACCTCTGCAGTCAGGCCCCTCCCTAAAATTGCCCACAGGGCAATTTCTAAACGGTCGGTCCGCTTTAGGGGGCAGGGGGTAGAAACCAGGTGCGGTGGTGGGTAATTTTAAGGATTATTTAGAGCGACCGGAATTATCTTACCATTAAAATACCTGCTGCCCTTTACTGCAAAATCAGAAATAAATTCAGCCATTTCTTTTGCACTTACAGGTGCTTTATATCCGGGAAACGCATTCTCAAACATCTCGGTTTGAACTGCTCCGAGAGCCAGGCAATTTACACTGATGCCGGCTTCACTGAATTCGGCAGCAAGGCATTCTGAAAGACAAGCCAGGGCTGCTTTGGAGGCACTGTAATACGATAGACCCATGTACTTTGAGCTACCCTGCAATCCCCCCATGCTTGAAACATTTACAATATGTGCTCCTTTTGCCATTAAGGGCATTAATAACCTGATTACAGCTGCAGGGCCGAAAAAGTTGGTCTCCATCATTATCCTTGCTTCATGGTTTGATATTTTCATGAATTCTTTTACCAATAGAGTCCCCGCATTATTAATCAGGATGTCAATTTTGCTAAAGCGATCATAAACCTGATCCTTAAATGATTCCATCTGGTTATCAAAAACGGCGAGATCAACTTCAATGGACGAAACGTTACCATAGATGCAGCCGGCAACCAGACTTTTTAAAGCTTCCTCATTTCTTCCGGTTACCAGAATCTGATTGTTCTTCTCCCTTGCCAGGTGGACGACAATCTCTTTTCCAATACCTCTTGTTCCTCCAATGACAATAATATTCATATAATTCAGAATATATTATTAAGCGTTTTTTCGTTTATTTGTAGTGATCACATGTAAAGTTACAAAAATGTCATTATGATTATCCTTATTAACAGAACTGATTTTTTTCGGATGATACGGAAGCTCAGTTTAATAACCATAATGTTATTTATATCTTTTTCGACAATTTATTGTCAGCAAACCAGGAAAGATGTGCCTCCTCTAAAGGACCGACTATTTTTTGGGGGAAGCTTCGGGTTACAGTTTGGAACAATTACAGATATCCAGCTTTCACCCATAATTGGTTTGTGGGTATTACCACGGCTGGGTATTGCAGCCGGTCCCAATTTCAGGTTTTATAAATACCATTATGACCGAACCAATATTTATGGGGGAAGATCCTATTTACAGTTTATTTTCCTTCAGGACCTGAACTCAATTATTCCTTTTGGAGTCCATACTAGTTTGTTCTTTCATATTGAATATGAAGCGCTTAGCCTTCAATCATCTTTCTGGAAGATGCCTCCATACACCGCTGAAAGATTCATGATAAGTACTGTTTTGGCAGGAGGAGGTTTCAGCCAGCAAATAGGCAGGAGATCTTCGCTGAATTTCATGCTTTTATGGGCCTTAAATGATTCCGGGTATGGTATATACAGCAATCCTGAAATCCGTGTAGGATTCGTTTTCTGAATCTTGAACCTTTTTGTTATCTGATTAATCCCAATTTATTATATATTTGCGCCAGTTTTTTTAATTACAACAGACACCCATGCGAATTGAAAATAATAAAATGGTCTCTCTGATTTATGAACTGAGGGAATGCAATCCGGAAGGCAGAATAATTGAGGTTCTGGATGATAAAAGACCTTTAACATTTATATACGGCAAAGGCAGACTTCTTCCGGAATTTGAATCCAATATCCTTTCACTCGGCAAAGGAGACATGTTCAGGTTCACTTTAAACACTGAAAAAGCCTATGGTGAAAGAAGGGAAGACATGATAATTGATGTTCCTGTAATTGCTTTTAAAAAAGATGGAAAAATTGATGAAGAGATATGCAGGGTTGGAAATGAAGTTCCCATGGTTGATTCTGAGGGTCATCCACTGACAGGTGTAATTAATGAAATAACAAATACTTACGTTAAGATGGATTTCAACCATCCGATGGCTGGAATTGATCTTTTCTTTACAGGTAAAATTGTTGAAGTCCGCGATGCTACCGACAATGAATTATCTTCTGCTATGAACTCATGTTCCAGTTGCGGCAGCAATGGTAACGAATCCGGTTGTTTCGGCTCTTGCAATCAATAAGGTTTTCAGGAAGAAATGGCTTTTTCTGTTTCTACCTGAATTGACAAGGTATTTTCAAGGTTCTAAACTTTCAGTTTCTCTCCTTCCGATTTTGCTATTATTACCGCACAACAGGTATCTCCGTAAACATTGATGGTTGTGCGGAACATGTCAAGAATACGGTCCACTGCAAGTATCAGACCTATCCCTTCGAGGGGAAGTCCCACTGCCTTAAGTACCACAGCCATCATCACAAGGCCTGCCATTGGGATTCCGGCTGCACCAATTGCAGCCAGCAAAGCAGTGAAGATTACAATGAGCTGTTGTCCGAAAGTAAGGTCAATTCCATAAGCCTGTGCAATGAATATGACCGCCACACATTCATAAAGAGCCGTTCCGTTCATATTTACTGTTGCTCCAAGCGGTAATGTAAAGCTGGCGATCTTGTTGGAAACACCATCTTCTACCTCAACAGCCTCCATGGTCAGTGGAAGGGTTGCATTTGAGGATGATGTTGAAAAGGCAGTTAGCAGAGGAGTGGCCATGTTTTTAAAATGTTTTATCGGGTTTGCACGTCCAAGCAGCTTTACTGACAACGGTAGAGTGATAAGCCCATGAATAAACAACCCCAATAAAACCGTAATAAAATACAAACCTAACCTGCTTATAACCTCACTTATATCATTTCCCAGCTGAACCTGCTGGGCAATAACCTTGGCTGTAATACTGAATATCCCAAGAGGAGTAAATTTTATTATGAACAAAGTGATTTTCATGATTACATCAAGTGCAGCATTGAATACATCCATTAAAAGAAGGCGTGGCTTATCATTTACCCTGGTGATGAAAAAGCCGAAAAGGATGGCAAAGAATATGATTGAAAGCATCTGACCCTGCATAAGAGCTTCAAAAATGTTTGAAGGAACTATCCTGATCAGGGTCTGACCAAAACTGTCAGATACGGCAGAAATATTTTCAACAGGAGCTTTAAATCCCAGTTCAGCACCAACACCTGGTTTAATAGTGGTTACCAGGATAAAACCAGTGACGATTGCAACAAGGGTGGAGAGAATATAATATCCCATGGTCTTTAATCCCAGCCTTCCAAGACTGCCTCCGCTTCCAACACTTGCAACTCCTGTAGTAATGGAGCAAAGTATAAGAGGAACAATTATCATATTCAGGGCACGGAGGAATATATCTCCGATCCAGTTTGTATATATTACCTTGTCAGAAAAAAAATATCCGAAAAAACCTCCAATAACCAGAGCAACAATGATCTGTACCGGGAGAGGAAAAGAAAATTTTGATTTTGACATTATATTTTAATTTTTATTGATAAAGAAAATTAATCTTATGGATAATTCCTTTTAAATCAAAAACTATTTTTTTAAAATCGTTAACCCCTTCAGAATAGAATATTCGGAATAAGAGTCCGGGAAAAGCTCAAATATGTCACCATTTTAAAATACCTCTAAAATTCCTTTTCAATCTCATTCTATTCAAAGTCATCAGCTGACTAACCATCCTGAAAAAAGTAACTTTACATTTGTAAACAATGAAGAATTGTAATTATAGTTACATATGTAGTCAAAAATCAAAAAATAAATATTACAGAGTTAAATATTTTTTGAAAAATTTAACTCCTTATATAAATAGCTGTATTTCAGATGTGTTATTGCTTTTAACTAATGTTCTAATGCCAAAAAATTATATAGTAGAAGAA
>JBGOZX010000040.1:0-29742 GCA_041480425.1 Bacteroidia bacterium | reverse complement strand
TGCGGTTGCCTTTGCTAGTTGTTCGATCTCTGAAGCACGTCCTGCAGCCTCGTTGATACGCTTCTGCATTTCACCCTCAGATTTTTTAATCAACTCCTGCTTGTCACCTTCTGCATTATTTATCTTAGCCTGTTTTGTTCCCTCCGATTCAGCAATAACAGCTCTTTTCTCCCTTTCAGCCCTCATCTGTTTTTCCATAGCATCTTTAATGCTCTGAGGAGGAGAAATATTTTTAACCTCGTAACGGGATACTTTAACACCCCATGGTTCACTGGCTTTGTCAACAGCTTCAACAATAGATACGTTAATTGTTTCACGTTCTTCAAATGTCCTGTCAAGTTCCAGTTTGCCTATGACACTCCTCATTGTTGTTTGAGCAATCTGGATAGAGGCAAATCTGTAATTATCAATTCCATAGGAAGCTTTTTGAGGATCCAGAACCTGAAGGTAGAGGATACCGTCAACCTCAACTGCGATATTATCGCGTGTGATACATATCTGTGGTGCGACATCAATTGCCTGTTCTTTAAGGGTATGTCTGTACCTTACTTTATCAATAAAAGGGATAAGTATCTGGAAACCTGCTGTAAAAGTTGCCCTGTATTTTCCGAGTCTCTCAACGATTATTGCTGTTCTCTGAGGAACAATTTTAATCATAGCTGCAATCAGGATAAATCCTAAAAAGATTACACCCACGAGAATAAAAGTAGTGCTAGATCCTTCCATTTTAATTATTTTTTAGGTTTAACTATTAATGTAAAATTCTCTTTTTCAATAATGATAACTGTTTGTCCTTCTTTAATTTCTGATTTAGATTCAGCTTTCCATGTTGTGCCTTTGAATTCGACTTTTCCTTTCTTGTCAGGGCCAATTTCGGCTGTGGTCAGAGCCTCTTTTCCAGTAAACTCATCCTCAACCTCTTCAGACAGGTTTCCCTTGCTGTAAAAGAATTTCTTCTGAATAATTCTTCTCAGAGCGATGAGAGAAAGAACTGAAGTTACTGCGAAAATTATTATTTGCACGTTGGTTCCGGGTTCCCAAATCAAACAAAACAGTGCAGTAACCCAGGCTCCGAGGCCGAAGAAAAAAATGAAGAATCCGGGAATGACCAATTCGAGCAGGAACAGACCCAGGCCGACAATGAACCAAAAAAGTTCAGGCCTGGAAAAAATGTTTGCAATCATAACGAATAGTTTAAATTGTTTGCGAGAAAATTGTATTGTATAAAGTAAAGATATAATAAAAACAGAAAAAACTCCAAAAATTCAGGAGTTTCAATTTATTTTTTTTTTAAAAGAAGTAAACAGAGATGGAGGATTAATTAGTTTCTGGGTATGGTAATATTGATATCTTTCATCCAAGTTATGACTTTTTTTGAATAAAAATTCAGATTTTCGCAAGTAAAATCACCTTCCATTTTTATAAGGTAACCTTTGTACGAACCATCACTCTCAGAAAACTGAAAACAAATAAATTCCGTAGTACCGGCATCTGCTCCAACATTTTTTAAAGCTGTAACCTTGCTTGAGGAAATATTGGAAATGAAATTGGAGTACTTTTTAAGTTCTTCTTTTTGAATCTTTATACCTGAATGTGAACATTTCCTTAGGTTTTCAGTTACCTGATCCTCTGTAAGAAAGAATTCTTTATCCGGGAAATGCCAATCCATTGGGTTATTATAAGTAAGAACATTTCCTTCATTGTCAATGATAAATCCATAATGCTGATCCCCCCAGGCATTATTAACATAATCATACTGAAACAGTATAGCCTGCTTCTCACTGATCATGAAATTCTTTTTACATCCAGTAATTAAGAAAATCAAAACAACCAGGGTTGATATTCTATTTAATGAATTCCTCATAATAAAGCGGTTGATCATTTCACTTCAAAAATCGGACCATAATGCATTTTAATAACGTTTGACAGTCATAATTATTATGAAAAACCATCGAACCTAATGGTGTCAGAAAAATTTTCATAATTCAATTTTTCTTTGTACCTTTTATCTTTCCTTTTTCTGAGGGAATTGCTCTGGGATTCAAAGAATCCCATCCGCACGGAATGCGGGATAAGTGACTCAATTACAGACATAAACAGTTATAACGGGAAGAGTCTATTATTTAAAGACAGAAAGGAGACCAGCTAAATGGAAAAGTTCTTCGATTATTTTGATGAACGGTACAGAGAATCTGTTCTTAATAGTTCTCCTGCAGATGATGGACCTGTGATAACAATTTCACGCCTTACCGGATGTGACGCCCGCGAGGTGGCTGCGAATGTTGTTGATAATCTTAACTGCAGGTATGGGATAACAAAATGGAAATGGGTTGATAAGGATATTATCTATGCCATTGCTAAAGAGCTTAACACAGACACACAGCGTGTTGAGAATTTTTATGAAGGCATTAAGCTATCAAATCTGTCGGAAATGATTATGGCCTTTTCGGGCGGTTTTGTCAGTGATCTCAGAGTGAAAAAGGCCATAAAGGATATTGTATTATCCATATGTAAGGAGGGTTATATTGTTTTGGTTGGACGGGGAGGAGTTTCGATAAGCCGCGATATAAAAGATGCCTTGCATATCCGGCTTGTTGCTCCTTTTTACTGGAGGGTCGATAATGTTATGAAAAAGAAAAATATGGGCATTGAGACTGCAGAAAAATTTGTTATTGATACTGATGAAAAAAGGTTTGACCTTATTCAGACATTTCTTGATAAGAAATCCCTTAATATCGACTCCCTTTTTGATGTGTCAATAAACAGGCTTTCATTTAACATCCATGAAACTGCTGAACTGATAGTTTCGATGTACGAGAAAAAGGTTTGCAAACAGATTACAGAAAGGAAAAGAATAAAATCTGTATTCTAAAACTCACTGATTTCGCCTACTTTTTTGATATGCACGCTCAGCCTTTTATCGAGGCTTTTCCTGTAAGCTTCCCAATCCTTTATTGGTTGTTTCGCTACACCAGTATCCATAGCAGCTTTGGCTACACAGGAAGCAACACATGAAATAAGCCGTGGATCGAGTGGCTTTGGAATAATATAGTCTTTGCCAAAGCTCAGTTTTTCAATATTATAAGCCCAAAGAACTGCATCAGGCACAGGTTCTTTGGCCAGCATGGCAAGTGCTTTTGACGCAGCCATCTTCATCTCCTCATTTATTGTTGAAGCTCTTACATCGAGTGCCCCCCTGAAAATAAATGGAAATCCAAGAACATTGTTTATCTGATTTGGATAATCTGATCTTCCTGTAGCAAATATCAGGTCGTCTCTGGTTGCCATTGCATCTTCATATGAGATTTCGGGATTCGGATTAGCCATGGCAAAAACGATCGGGTTTTTTGCCATTGAGGCCAGCATCTCTTTTGTCATCATGTTGGCAACGGAAAGACCAAGGAAAAGATCTGCATCTTTAACAGCCTGTGCCAGTGTGTCAATATCCCTTTCGGTTATAAACTCCTGCTTGTATTTGTTAAGATCGTTTCTTTTCCTATTGAGTACCCCCTTGCTGTCGACCATCACGATGTTTTCCTTTTTTACTCCCAGGGATAAGTACAGTCTGGAACATGAAATGGCGGCAGCTCCGGCCCCGCAGACAACCATTTTTATTTCATCAATCTTTTTCCCTGTAATTTCGAGTGAGTTTAAGAGCCCGGCTCCTGAAATAATTGCAGTACCATGCTGATCATCATGAAATACAGGTATATCGAGCATATCCTTCAGCCGGGTCTCTACTTCAAAACATTCAGGTGCCTTTATATCTTCAAGATTTATACCACCAAAAGTCGGAGCAATCTTTGCACATATTTCAATAAGTTTATCAGGATCCTTTTCATCAACCTCAATATCAAAAACATCCACATCGGCAAATACCTTAAAAAGAAGTCCTTTACCCTCCATAACCGGCTTCCCGGCCATCGCACCGATATCGCCAAGCCCAAGCACAGCAGTCCCATTCGATATTACGGCAACAAGGTTCCCTTTTGCTGTATAATTGTAAACATCATCCGGTGTCTTTTCAATCTCCAGACAGGGGTAAGCAACACCAGGAGTATATGCAAGACTAAGATCATATTGTGTACAGTAAGGCTTCGTGGGAATTACCTCTATTTTACCGC
This sequence comes from Bacteroidia bacterium, assembly GCA_041480425.1. Lineage (GTDB taxonomy): Bacteria > Bacteroidota > Bacteroidia > Bacteroidales > VadinHA17 > LD21. Next base: position 25,618 of record JBGOZX010000040.1, on the reverse strand, counting down.
GACGGCCTCTGCTATGATAGAGAAGCGCATCCTCTTTTGTTACATTAGGCATAGCTTAGCTGATTTTAATATTTTGGAAGAATTTGCGTGAAAATGTCAGAAAGATTAAATTCAAATCATGTTTTAATCTCTCTAAGGTACGACTATAAAGTTAAAATTAGTATGAGAAAAATCAGGTTGGAATTTTTTGGTCCTATTTCACAAATACTGGTTGGATCCATGCCATTTCCCCGGCTCTGTTTGTTATCTTTGCTCTTATATATAGCTCATTACCATTAATTTGATATGTTGCTTTAGAATCATTGACAGAACTTAAAATTATACCATCCCGTCCAATGAATGTGATCGTATTGCCATTTTCTGATATGACTGATATTGTGCTTTCTGTGACCTGATAGTCTTTCAGCATGACCCCGGTAGAAGCATAGAAATTTCCTTTTCTGATGTTTTCAACGATATCATCTTTGGTCAGTGCCGCGGATTTTACCATGATCCATCCCCGGCCGACTTTTGACTTCCTGTAATGATTATCATCTGAAGCAACTGCAAACACCAGCCGGCCGTCCGGTGCCGATAATACCTTGTCCCAGAGACTTTCAGAGGCAGGAGTCTGCTCAGGCCTGTTTCCGTTAAATACTTCAAAATGATTAAGTCCTTTCATTTTAATGAAATCAGTATATTTGGTTATAGGTACCTGCGGGTGATTTAAAATTGGAATGCCACCTGCGGCAATTGTCTTATTAACACCATCCTCCAATGAAGATTCGTCACTTATAAAACTGTTAATTCCAAGAGCTGTAATATGTTGTTTCCTGCTCAGTTCAAGACCACATATCATAATGAAATCAGGGGGAACTGCAGCCTCATCGTGACAAAAAATTCTTTTTTTGAAAAGGTGATTATTATGTTCTGAAAGCACCAGAAAATCATAACCGGCATTTTTATACCATCCTGCTATTACCGGAACATCATTATTATCTTTACCATCAGAAAATTTTGCATGTGTGTGAGTGTTACCGCGATACCATCGTTTTCCTCCGGTATCCGGATTCCTCTTTTGGGATGCCTGGTTATCTGTACCTGAAGTGCAACCGCTCAGAATAACCGAAATTAAAATTGCTGAAATTCGAATTCTTTTATGGGATAATAGTCCTTCAAAGGAATTTTTTTTCATGATAACATGATGGTGGTACAGCTCCGACAATTTCATATCTTTTGAATAATGAATTTAAATATAAGTTACTAAGTTGCCTGGTAGAATAAGAAAGATATCTTTTTTAATCATATATATTTTGTGTTCCCAACAAATTTAGATATTTTCAACGTCAGTTTTTTTCAATTTTTAACCTGACTTAAATTTTATATTTCTATATGAATCAAAATATCGCAATTGGCACTGATATCGGGGGGAGTCATATCACCTGTGCCGCAATCGATCTTACAAACGGAAAAATTCTTCGTGAGACCCTGACAGAGAAAGCTGTAAATAATCAGGCTCCTGCTGATGAAATCATCTCAACCTGGGCAGAGGCCTTGCAAAACAGTCTTAAAAAGATTCCGGCGGAAACAGTAAAAGGGATCGGCTTTGCGAGCCCCGGTCCCATGGACTATGTCAAAGGAATTTCTTATATCAAAGGGGTTGCTAAATACGAACATCTTTATGGAATAAATATTTCTGATGCAATTACCAGTAAACTTAATCTATCTGGCAATCTGGAAATAAGGTTTATAAATGATGCCTCTTCATTTGCTGTAGGTGAGGCATGGGCGGGGAAAGCTTCAAAATTCAACAGGTCGCTGTCCATAACTCTGGGTACAGGTTTCGGATCAGCATTTATAAGTAACCGTATTCCAATAGTTGATGGTCCCGATGTCCCAAAACTTGGATGTGTATATCATCTTCCCTATAAAGGCCGGATAGCAGATGATTCATTTTCAACACGATGGTTTTTGAGAAGCTATAAGGAAGCCACCGGGAAGGAAGCAAATGGGGTAAAAGATTTATCTGCAATAGCAGTTTCTGATAGATCAGTTTTATCCCTTTTCACCGAATTTGGTGAAAATATGGGTATTTTCCTGGCGCCATGGCTTAAGAGGTTTAATGCTGAAATCCTTGTGATCGGCGGAAATATTTCATACGCATATAACTTATTCGGTCCACCATTTGAAGCCAGTTTGAAGAAAGAGAAATGCAGTTGTCAGGTTGCATTATCTGAACTGAAAGAGGATGCAGCTCTTCTGGGAAGTGCTTATCTCTTTAATGACTATTTCTGGAAATCAGTACAACACGCTTTACCATTAATGTAATATAACTAGTATTTTCTATAACCTGTAGCCCGTAACCTGTAGCCATTTAATTAAAGGCATCAGACGACGGGCAACGGGCGACAGGCAGCAGGAACGAAAGCAAATCATAAAATAGCCCTTGAACCTTAATCCTTAAACCCTGATTTATTATGACTACACAAAAAGTAAACATTACCAAAATACTCCCGGTTCTGATGGCATTCTTTGTCATGAGTTTTGTTGACCTAGTTGGAATCGGTGTCGACCGTGTAAGCAAAGATATGAACCTGAGTGCAACTCTTGCCCAGCTTATTCCTTCTGCAGCTTTCCTCTGGTTCCTGCTTCTCTCAGTTCCGGTAGGAGTTATGCAGTCACACCTTGGTAAAAAGAATATGCTGAATATCGGTATGGGTGTAACTGCATTAGGATTACTGGTGCCGTTTTTCTTTTATACCTTTGAAATGGTCCTGGTCGGTTTCGCACTCCTTGGAATTGGAAATACGATTGTCCAGGTGTCGGCCAATCCACTTATGGTTGATGTTGTGCCTGGTAACAGGACGTCGAGCTTTCTTAGTTTTTCACAATTTATCAAAGCCATAGGTTCAATGCTTGGAGCTCCTCTTGCTGCCCTTTTTGCTGCACAATTCGGCGACTGGAAACTATTATTCCTTGTTTTTGGTGTAGTTTCTATCCTGTCGGTTTTATGGCTTGGTTCAGTGAAAATTGAAGAGTCAAAAAAGGAAGAATCCAAAGCCACGTTTGCTTCCTCTTTCAAACTTCTTGGTAATGGATTCGTCCTGTTAATGGTACTTTCTATTTTCCTTGTAGTCGGAGTTGATGTCGGCTTTAACTCCAATTCCGGACAGTTCCTTATCAAACAGTTTGGTATTGACCAGACTGCAGCAGAATCAGGGCGTAGCGTCTATTTCTTTGGACGTATGCTTGGAACTTTTGCAGGTGCCATAATGCTTACAAGGATCTCTTCACGGAAATTCTTTATGTGGACATCAATTCTTGGAATATTATGTCTTGTTACAATCCTTCTTATAAAATCAACCGCTATGGCATGGGTGCTGGTATTCCTTATTGGTCTGGCGGTTGCAAATATTTGGCCACTTGTATTTTCAATAGCAGTAGAAAAATATCCCACTCGCAGTAATGAGATTTCCGGACTCATGATGATGGCTATTTCGGGAGGTGCCGTTATCCCTTTCTTAATCGGATGGATAAGCGACCTGAGCAGTATTGCTATTGGTATGTCTATTCTGATTGCATGTATGATTTATCTCTGTGCGGTATCAGTGTACTGCCTGAAGAAATTTCCAGTAAAATAAAAGAATTTACAATGAAAAAAGACAACCTGGGCAGACGTGATTTTCTGAAGAAAAGTACTGCTGCCGCTATTGCTTTTACTATTGTCCCAAGGCATGTTCTTGGCGGACAGGGTTATACGGCCCCCAGTGCCCAGCTTACAAAAGGTATAATAGGTGTTGGAGGGATGGGCCGTGGACATTTTGAGTATGAAGGCACACGATTACTGGCTGTCTGCGATGTTGACAAAACCCATCTCGAACAGGCAGTTACTGCTGCCGGAGGCAATGTAACAGGATATCACGATTTCCGTGAGCTTCTTGCCCGCCCCGATATCGATATTGTACATATTGCTACCCCTCCGCACTGGCATGGAATAATTTCAAAGATGGCAGCAGAAGCAGGAAAGGATATCTGGTGCGAAAAACCGATGACACGCACTATCGGCGAGGGAATAAAGGTAGTTGAAGCAGTTCAGAAGCACGGCCGTATGTTCCGGCTCAACACCTGGTTCAGATTCAAGGACCAATTTTACGGACTGGGGACTACCGTTAAACCTCTCAAGAAACTGGTTGACAGTGGTGTATTAGGTTGGCCGTTAAAGGTAACAGTCAGTGGGATAACAGGTTACGATTGGAAGTTTTACTGGAGTGGTCTGTATAACTTGCAACCAATGCCTGTTCCTTCTGAACTCGACTATGACTTCTGGCTCGGACCGGCTCCATATAAACCTTATAATCCCGAGAGAGTTCATTCAAAATTCCGGGGATACTGGGATTACGACGGTGGTGGTCTTGGTGATATGGGACAGCATTATCTGGATCCTGTTCAGTACATGCTGGGTAAAGACGAAACCGGGCCTGTCTCTGTTGAAATTGATGCTCCTCAACAACATTACGACGCTGTAGGTTCATGGCGAAGGATAACCTATACCTATGCTGACGGCTGCCAGATAATACTTGATGGTGAAAACCGCGACAAAGATGCTGCTTATATTGAAGGCCCTCATGGAAAGGTATTTAAAGGATTCAGATCAGATATTCCGGATATGCAGAAACTAATTGACTCTCTGCCGGACCCTGAACCACAGATATCGACCTTCAGTGAATCGGTTCTGACAAGGAAAAAATTTGCACTGAATGAGGTAAACGGACACAGATCATGTTCGATTGTGAACCTTGGCGTAATTGCTCTCAGGCTGGGAAGGAACCTTAAATATGATCCTGTGAAACAGCAGTTTATTGATGATGATGGAGCTAACAGGCTCATTAATCAGCCTATGCGTGGTCCATGGAAAATCTGAATGATGACCTTAAACATAAAAAATATCTACTGATGAAAATCCAGAAAATACTTATTGTCAGTTTTTCTCTCCTGCTGATTTCCTTAGCCTCTTATTCGCAGGATAAAAGAACTATCGAAACAAAAGTGGCTGATCTTCTGGCTCAGCTTCCCGCCAATGACCTTCAGTATACCAATAAGCTAATGGGTGATATGCTTGCAATTGGAGAAGCAGGTATTAAGCAGATATGCAATCAGATTATTCCAGCAGGTACCGGTGATGATACCAGGGCCCGATTCGCCGTTGAAAGTCTTTCCAGTTTCCTGTCTCAGAAAGGATATGAAACCGAAAAAGCCATGTGGGAAAAAATCTGTATAGCTTATGCCAACGGACAAAAGGACAACGGTGTTAAGGACTTCTTTATGAAGCAACTACAGCTTATCGGAAGTAGTACATCTGTTGAAGCTCTGAAAGTCTATCTTAACGATAAGGAGATTTGCGGACCTGCATTAGCTGCAATAATATCTGCCGGCGGTAAAACAGCAGAGACGGTTCTGGCTGAAGCTCTGAAGAATAAAGAGCTGCCATGTGCCGCCGCTGTCATGAATGCTCTTGCATCCATGAAATCGCAAATAGCAGTAAATGAATATATAGCCTGGGCTTCAGAGATTAATGTTAACACAAAAGCCTCTGCTTATAATGCTCTTGCACAAAGCGGAAGCCCTCTGGCATATCCTGTGCTTTCCAAAGCTGCCAGGGATGTTCTTTACAGATGGGAACATACCGGTGCAACAGCTTCACTGCTTAATTATGCAAAAAATGTTGGTCAGAATGGAGACCTTAAAACAATGGATAAAATCTGCAAACTTGTCATGGCCAAATGCAATGACAGGCCTACAATTCAGAATAAAACTGTAGCCCTCGAAACATATGTAAGTTTTCATGGCATTAATGCAATGAAGGAGCTTATCAAAGCTACCGGAAATCCTGATAAAACCTACAGAAATGCAGCGCTTCAGGCTTCACTTAATATACCCGGAAAAGAGATTGTCGAAAAGTGGATTAAATTCTTTCCTAAAGCTGTTCCTGCTGCAAAACCCGAGATAATCTTCATGCTTGGAATCCGTGGCGATGAGCTTGCAATACCTCTTATAACATCTTCACTTTCATATCAGAATATAGCTGTAAGGACCGAATCAGCTGCAGCTTTAGCAAAAATCAGTGGCAACAAAGCTGTTCCTTCTTTGATTGAATATCTGACAAAGTTTACAGATCCGGGTGACCAGGAAGCTGCAAAATCGGCACTGATGACTGTTACCGCAAGCGACAAAATAGCTTTTCTAAAGCCTGTTCTTAAAGATGGCCCTCCCGCGGCAAAGAAAAGTGCAATTGAACTGATGGCATGGAATACAGGAAATGAATATTTTTCAGAGATTTTACCTTACACATCATCAAATGATGAAATTGTGAAATCAGCTGCCTATAAGGCTCTTGCTGATCTCGCTTCTCCAGGCGATCAGGCAAAACTGATTGAATTGCTTTCTGTTATGGAGAATCCGGCTTTTATTTCAGATGTTCAGACGGCCCTTGCAGGCGCTGCAGGAAAGATTACTGATACTGAAAAGAGATCTGCTTCAATTCTCAAAGCCATGGAAGGTAAGGTACCTAAGGAAAAGCTTATCCCGGTTCTTGCAAAAACAGGTGGAAGAGATGCTCTGGCCGTAGTGCTGAAGGAATTTGAAAATGGTAATTCAGAAATGCGGGACATCTGTTTCAAAACGCTCACATTATGGCGCGATTATACTGCTTCATCAGCATTGTATGAAATATGTGCTTCCCGGAATAAAACATTTGAAGAGCCTGCTTTTGAAGGCTATGTGAGGCAAATTAGAGCAACATCATTACCCGATGATCAAAAGTTGCTGCTTTTTCGTAAGATCATGCCCTTTGCTCTTAGCTCTGAGCGTAAGATCGAAATCCTTACAGAAATGGGTAAACTCAAAACGTACCAATCGCTCTTTTTCGTTGCCAGTTACTTTAACGATCCGGCAGTATCTGGTGCTGCGGCAAAAGCTACGATGTACATAGCTCTTCCTTCTGTAAATTCAAAAACAGGTATGTTCGGCAATATTGTAAGAGAGATTCTTACTAAAGCTGTTCCGTTGCTGAAAGGCCCGGAGAGTCAATATGATAAAGAGATGGTTAATAAATACTTGGCTGCTATGCTGCCTGATGAAGGATTTAAACCGATGTTTAACGGGAAGGATCTTACCGGCTGGCAGGGGCTTGTTGAAAATCCGGTTGCAAGGGCAAAAATGACGAAGGTTGAGCTCGAAAGAAAACAGGCAGAAGCTAATGTTATGGTCCCAGCTAACTGGAGTGTAAAAGATGGATGCATCTGGTTTAACGGCAAAGGTAATAATCTTTGCTCAGTTACAGAATATGGTGATTTCGAAATGCTTGTCGATTGGAAAATCTCTAAAGCGGGCGACAGTGGCATCTATCTTAGAGGATCTCCCCAGGTTCAGATATGGGATACATCCAGAACAGAAGCAGGAGCACAGGTAGGTTCAGGGGGTCTGTACAATAATCAGCTGAATCAGTCAAAACCACTGAAGGTTGCAGATAATCCTATTGGGGACTGGAATACATTCAGGATAATAATGATTGGCGAAAAGGTGTCAGTATGGCTTAACGGAGAACTTGTTGTTGATAATGTGATTATGGAGAATTACTGGAACCGTAAAATCCCAATCTTCCCGAAGGGTGCGATTGAACTTCAGGCACACGGTACTGACCTGGCTTTCAGGGATATATATGTCAGAGAGATAAAATCGTTGGAATATAATCTTACACCTGAGGAAAAAACGGAGGGCTTTGTTTCTCTGTTCAATGGTCGTAATCTTGATGGATGGGTTGGAGACAAAGTGGCCAATGTTGTTGAAGATGGAATGATAGTAACAAGAGCCGAACTTGAACATGGAGGGAATATCTACACCGAGAAAGAATACGCTGACTTTGTTATTCGGTTTGATTTTTTACTTACTCCGGGAGGTAATAATGGACTGGGCATCAGAGCCCCTCTGGATGGCGACGCTGCCTATGCGGGTATGGAATTGCAAATAATTGATAACACTACAACGGTTTTCGGAAAACTGCAACCATATCAACTTCACGGTTCTGTCTACGGTGTTATTCCCGCAAAGCCAGGTTATCTGAAACCTTTGGGCGAATGGAACAGTGAGGAGGTAATTGTTACAGGAACAAAGGTGAAAGTCATTCTGAATGGAACGGTTATTCTTGATGGTGATATTACTGAAGCCCGAGAAAATGGAACGATGGATCATAACGACCATCCCGGACTGAAGAATAAAACCGGACATATCGGATTCCTGTATCATACCTCTGTCGTAAAATTCAGAAACATCCGGATCAAAGACCTTTCACAATAAAACATTTTTTAACCGCAAAGCACACAAAGTAATCCCAAAGTGCGCAAAGCTAAAACAATGATTCCTCCTTCTTTGCGGCCTTTGCAAAAAAGCCATCCCTGCAACCTGGCCCCTTCGCTAAAATAGCCCAATGGGCTATTTCTTAACGCTCGGTCCCCTTTGTGGTTATTTGCTTTAATTTAAGTTAGATAACAATAAATAAGATGAAAAAAGCATTTGTCATTTTTATCCCGCTTCTATTTCTAATCGCATGTTCCGGGGTTAAACCTCCAGAACCTTTTGGCCCGATTCCTTCGGAACGGCAGCTTGCATGGCACGAAATGGAGTATTACATGTTTGTTCATTTTACTGTCAATACTTTCACAGATAAAGAATGGGGCTATGGCGATGAAAATGAATCAGTTTTTAATCCTGCAGAACTTGATTGCAGGCAATGGGCAAAGGTTGCTAAAGATGCCGGGATGAAGGGCATAATTATCACTGCCAAGCATCACGACGGATTTTGTCTCTGGCCATCAAAATACACTGAACATTCGGTAAAAAACTCAGTCTGGAAGAATGGTAAAGGGGATGTCTTAAGAGAACTCAAACAGGCATGTGAAGAATATGGACTTAAGTTTGGTGTATACTTATCGCCATGGGATCGTAACAGTTCAGTTTACGGTGCTCCTGAATATCTGACCTATTACCGTAACCAGCTTAAAGAACTTTTAACAAATTATGGTGATGTTTTCGAGGTATGGTTCGATGGTGCCAATGGAGGTGATGGTTACTACGGCGGTGCAAGGGAAACGAGACGAATTGATAATAAAACTTATTATGACTGGCCCAATACTCATAAGATAGTAAGAGAGTTACAGCCATTGGCAGTAATGTTCAGCGATGCAGGACCAGATATCAGGTGGGTTGGTAATGAGAGCGGTATGGGTAGTCTTACCAACTGGTGTCTGCTTAAGAAAGATGAGATGTACCCTGGTGGAAATTTTGCAAAGATACTTGGAGAAGGGCATGAAGATGGTAATTACTGGGTTCCAGCTGAAGTTGATGTTTCAATTCGCAGGGGATGGTTTTACCATCAGAGTCAGGATTCCATGGTAAGGTCACCCGAAAACCTTATGGAATTGTATTATTCTTCAGTCGGAAGAAACAGCAATCTTCTGCTTAATGTTCCGCCTGACAGAAGAGGCCTTCTGAATGAAAACGATGTTAAATCATTATTGGCCTTCAGAGAATTACGTGAAAAGGAATTTAAAACTGATCTTGCAAGAGGTAAAAAAGTGTCTGCAACAAATACCAGGGGAGAAACATTTAAGGCTTCAAATGTTAATGATGGAGATCCTGAAACCTATTGGGCAACAAATGACTACCAGACTGCTGCCGATTTGATTATTGATCTGGGTTCTGAGACTGAGGTGAACAGGATAATTCTCCAGGAATTTATTAAGCTTGGACAACGGGTTCAGGAATTTAAAGTTGCTGCTTATATAAACAGTGAATGGAAAGCCTTAATAGATGGAACTACTATTGGTCACAAGGTAATCAGAAAATTTCAGGTTGTAAAAACAAAAAAGGTTAAGGTTACTATCATTAAATCAAAAGCCTGTCCGGTCATCTCGAATATCGAACTATACAGGGCACCAGGAGAATGAGTGGGCGAGTCCGCCTTCGCTAAAGCTATGGCGGACGAAGTGGGAGAAATGATTCATAGGTTAAATCCCCTCCTTGGTGGGGCAGGGGTGGGTTTTATTGGAAATATTTTATTCTTTTTTGGGAACTCCAACCGTCTGTGAAAGAATAATCACCTGATTGGACCTTAATCCCATTTCAGGTGCAAGTTTATCCTTTGGAACCATACCCCTTATTACACAGCCCAGATTTTCGGAAGCGCAGTATAAATATACATTCTGTGCAATGAAAGCTGTATTGGCATAGGATGAAAGCAGGTTAGAGTCTTTTATCTCATCTCCCTCTTTCTTCCCAAGTTTGGCCATATCGGCTACATAAACAATATTAAGTGGAGCTTCTGCGACGAAGTCCTGTGTGCCGGTTAAGCTCCTGATATCCTTATTGTGGATTTGCTTTAATATGTTGGATTCAGCCTCATACAGATATAGCCCGGATGACAATGCAACATAAACATCTATTTCCTGCACATTCCTGGCAGATGGTGCTGTCCTTTTCTTATCTGCCGGTCTGTTAATTCCCCATCCTGCCCAGAGAAGATCGGAAAGTTGCTGCTGTGTCAGGTTGTCTTTGGAGAAGGTCCTGATTGATTGCCTTTCATTCAGCGCCTGCATCAGAGGTTTGCCACCAGTCTTATTAGGAGCAGGAAGAGTTATATCCTGTGCCTGAATATTCTGAGCAGCTAAAAAAGTATACACCGTGAACGTAATTAAACTGGAGAATCTTAAGTTTTTCATTTGACATTGATTTTATTAACCGCAAAGGACGCTAAGTTTATCGCAAAGCACGCAAAGAATCTCTGCGACCTTTGCGGTTAATGGATTTATACTACCTGGAACAATCGGGCAACCTTTAAAGCACCGGCGACTCTTTTTGCAAGCCCTTTCCAGTCTTTTTTCTGAATCAGCTCTTTGGTAATCAGGTTCGAACCGATACCAACACAGGTCACTCCGGCCTCAAACCATTCCCTTAGATTTTCAACGGTAGGTTCGACACCCCCTGTCGGCATTATGCTTGTCCACGGACAAGGTCCTTTAATAGCTTTTACAAAATCCGGTCCTCCGGTGGCTAATCCTGGAAATATTTTAACGATCTCAGCCCCAAGCTCTTCGGCATGACTGATCTCTGATAATGAGCCGCATCCCGGTACCCATAAAATTTTTCTGCGATTGCAGATCCTGGCCATTTCAGGATTTAGTATCGGAGAAACAATAAAATTTGATCCCAATTGTATATATAAAGAAGCAGTCCCCGGATCAACAACAGATCCTGTCCCCATAATAAGTCCCGGAACTTCTTTTTCAGCCCATTTATTAAGATCGCTGAATAGCTCATGGGCATAATCACCCCGGTTAGTAAACTCAAATACCTTTATGCCTCCCTCATAACATGATTTTATTACGTTTCTGCATACCTCAGGATCTTTATGATAAAAAATGGGAACAATACCAGCTTCCCTCATCCGTATAATAACATCTATTCTTGTGTAACGTGCCATAATTATTAATGTTAGTTACACAAATGTATCTAAATTTGTCTTAAACACAAATAGCTTTTCGATCCTGGAACGTTGTCTTGCAAGACCTGTTAAGACTTATAAGACATGGTAGACTTGAAGGACTGTAAGACGGCTAGACAACAAGACAACAAGACAACAAGACAACAAGACTTTTATCTTTATCCTTTTATCTTTTATCTTATTAAATATTTATCTTCGCCACACAGACCTTCAATATGGCATTAAACTACATCTGGATCGCATTTTTTGTTATTGGATTCATCGTTGCTCTCGGACAACTCATCTTTGCAGGCAATACTCAAATATTCAATGATTTAGTTAATTCTATCTTCTCAAATGCCAAAACAGGTTTTGAGATTTCCCTTGGGCTTACCGGCGCCCTTACATTGTGGATGGGATTATTGAAAGTAGGAGAGAAGGGTGGTGTGGTTGCTATACTTGGAAAGTTAATCGGACCTTTGTTTCAAAAGCTTTTTCCGGAACTTCCCAGGGGTCATCCTGCATATGGCTCAATAATGCTTAATATAGCAGCCAATATGCTCGGTCTGGATAATGCTGCAACACCGGTTGGACTGAAGGCAATGAAAGAGATGCAGGAAGTTAATCCAAACAAAGAGACTGCCTCCAATGCACAGATTATGTTCCTGGTTCTGAATGCTGCAGGCCTCACTATAATACCTGTTAGTATTATAGTTTACAGAACCCAGCTTGGGGCTGCTAACCCGGCTGATATATTTATTCCTATTCTTATTTCCACTTTTTGTGCTTCATTAACAGGAATGGTAAGCGTTGCTATTATTCAGAAGATCAATTTGTTTGATAAAGTGATCCTGGCTTATCTCGGGGGACTTACGGCTATTATCGCCGGCATAATAATATATTTCAGCCGGCTGCCAAAGGAACAGATTTCAACTATATCGACTTTTGCAGCTAATTTTATCCTGATTTCTATAATTATGCTTTTTATTATACTGGCGTTGATAAAAAAGGTAAATGTATACGACGCTTTTGTTGAAGGAGCAAAAGAGGGATTTGGTATCGCAATTAAGATAATACCGTTCCTTGTTGCAATCCTTGTTGCAATCGGAATATTCAGGACATCTGGCGCAATGGATTTCATAATCGCAGGTTTTGCAAAATTCTTTGCATGGCTGGGTGTTGATACCCAGTTTACCGGGGCCCTGCCGGTAGCCTTTATGAAACCTCTGAGCGGAAGCGGTGCAAGAGGACTTATGATCGATGCAATGACTACACATGGTGCAGATTCGTTTATCGGACGTCTGTCATGTACCATGCAGGGAACCACCGATACAACATTCTATATAGTCGCTGTATATTTCGGTTCGGTTGGAATAAAAAATACCAGGTATTCGATTGGCTGTGGATTGCTTGCTGATCTTGCCGGCTTTACTGCAGCTATTCTGGTAGCTTACCTGTTTTTTACCTGATGGCAGCTAGCAGGGAGCACAGGGCAAATGCCAAGGTGCAGTGAACCCTTAGCCTGGTATGATAAAAATTGGATATTCATTTTTTTTCATAAGGTTCATTCAGAAATAATTTACGGAACCACAACTCAAATGCCGGATCCAGAAAACAGTAGCCGTCACCCGATTCCCCGATAACATCGTTATTAATGAGAAGGGTTTTATTTTTGCTCACATTTCGCGGTGTTCCCAGCCTGTATATATTCATAACCCTGCCTGATGTTAATTGTTTTTCACCTTTGGCAACAGCCTTCAGCAGATTAAGCTGCGTTGAGCTGAGAATTTCCATTTCTTTCTGATAAAGAGGCATATTGGCGCTTATCAGCTCATTCAAAGCCATGAAAACATCAACTTGTGTTGCCCGTTCCGGTGTCATGTTCCAAGTGTAATGTGAAAGTTGCTGGACATACCAAGAATGACACTGCATCAAATCTGCAATAATGCCAGCTTCTTCAGAGCCAATCACTTTACCTGTTTCTGAGAAACTAGCACATATATAATTTATCCATCTGATCCGTTCAATTTTTGCCAGCATAATAATATCACCAAATCTGTAAAACGGTTTTGAAGAGTTATTGAATATTTCAGCCATCATGTGACGTTTGCTTCCATAAATACAATATGTAACCTCTTTTTGTCTTTGCCATACCGACCTTAATCTTCTTTCAAAATTCTCATAACCAGGGAAACTTGCAATAGACTGGAATTCGTCAAGGCATACTATCATCTTTATCCCCTTTTGTCTGGCTACCACTTCCGGCAAATTCAGAATCTCATCCCCATGTTGTCTGATCTCAGCCCAATCAAAACTTATGCTGAAACTATTTAACTGATCAACATTTACCTGAATTTTCGGAACAATATTTTTAAAGAACTTTTTTGAGTTTTCAATCCACTCCTGCCATCTTGAAGAAGAGGCTTTTAATACTTCACCTGCAAATTTTTCGAGAAACTCCTCTTCTGTATTTACAGTGAACATATCTATCATGGCGATTCTGACTTTCCGCTGTTTTTCCCTGATTGAATCTGTTACCCTTTCAACCAACGATGATTTACCCCATCTTCTGGGAGATATAACCATGGTGTTTATACCTCCCAACAGATTATCTGTGAGTTTCCTGATCTCGTTTTCCCGGTCAGTGAACGACTTTTTACTCACAGTAGTTCCATAGATAAATGGTGATCTCTTCATGATACTATTTAGTATTATACTACATGGTATTATACACAAAGGTATAAAATATTATTCAAAAGGGGAATTTTCAGAATTATTTTTCCCAAATAATCTGACAGCCAGTGGCATGTGGCACAAGGCATGAAGCATACAGCAGGCCCATGGACAACTTGGTTGTACAATTAAAACTTATACAAAACTTCCAGATTCTGATAATTGTCATTTATTGATATTCTTAATAACCTACCTTTGCAAGCGTTATGTAAATAGATGCATATTGATAATAATAATGGTGCATAGGTGCAAGGGAATATAAAACAACTGATTATGAAAAAAATAATTATCCTCCAGGTATTTTTATTAAGTTTGATATCGTGCAATCAGAAACCAATGAAAGGTCAGTCTGATGCTGATCGAACAGGAATTCAATTTACCGACACATCTGATATGACCAATAATTTTTACGATAACGCTGAAACTTATCCGCTTCCTGTTAAAGAAATTACAGTAGAAGGAGAAATTGCTAATCCGGGAAAAGTTGATTTTTCAAAACTTCCGAAACATTCGGTTATTGTTAAAGAGACTCTGCTGGATAGCTCCGGATCAGATAAATTTGTCGGGGCATACCGGTACGATGGCTATTCACTCTTTGATATTCTTAATGACAGAATACTTAAGAAAACAAATTCTTCTGAATTTAGCCCCATCATCGATTTATATATTGAGATCGAAAATGAAAAAGGCGAAAAAGTGGTTTTCAGCTGGGGAGAAATATATTATCCCAACAACCTTCATAAGATTATCCTCGCCACTGATATGTCGAGGATAGTACCTTCCAAGACAAAGGAGCTCTGGGTTCTACCGTTGGAAAGCAGAATTGTGGCAGGAAACGATCTGATTACAGAAAGAAATATCTTCTCACCAGTTAAAATCAGGGTAAAATCCTATCCGAAATCATTTTCTGTAATTAAAGGACTATTCCCGATGTATTCCGGGCAGTTTAAAGTAATCAGATCAAATTCCCTGGTGACTGAAATATCAGTTATTCCGAACAATATTAATATTGAGACATTTAACACAATATTTTATGGCAGAGGTAAGGGAATTCACAGCACACAACCTTTTATCGGCATAATGTTAAAGGACCTTCTTCAAAAATATTATCCGGTGAATAAGAATGACTTGCAAAGTGGTATCATGTGTATCGTTGGACTGGATGGTTATCGTTGCACCGCCTCTTATTCGGAGATTTTTAACCGGAATGACCAGCAGGAATTTCTCCTGGTCAGGACCAAAGAAAATGAGGACGGGGGATTATTCCGGATTTTTGCAGCTTCTGATTTTTTTTCTGACAGGGCAATTAAATCTGTGAGTGAAATTCATCTTGGATATTAGAACCATACAACCACAAAAAACTATCTTTATAGATAATTCTATTTTTGATCATGAGCATTTTGTTTATTTCCATCCTGGTTGTTATAAGCATTATAGCTATTATAATCCTGACATCAACCTTAAAATTACAAGCTTTCATCGCCCTTTTTCTTGTCTCCCTTTTTCTGGCTATTGCAACCCTGCCTGCCAGTACAATTATGACAACCATCAAGGAAGGATTTGGCAACACGATGGGATCGATCGGATTCTTAATAATACTGGGAGCCATCATTGGGATAACACTCGACAGAACAGGAGGAACAATAAGTATAGCCAATTATATCCTCTCTAAAACCGGTGAAAAGCGAAGTGCCGTGGCCCTTGGAATAACAGGATTCATTACCGGATTACCTATTTTTTGTGATTCCGGATTTATTATCCTGAGCGGGCTGGCAAAGTCGTTCAGCTCCAAATCTAAGATTGCAATGCCTTTTATGGCTACTGTTCTTGCCTGTTCTCTTTACTCTGTCCATTGCCTTATCCCTCCTCATCCGGGAGCTCTGGCTGCAGCAGGGATGTTTAAGGTCAACATCGGCTATCTTATTATAATTGGAATATTTTTCGCTATTCCGGGGGCATTAGCTGCATATTTCTGGAGCAAATGGATGACGGGAGGGAAAAATTATTTCCCTGCAAAAGAAATTGAGATTGAACGGCAAATAACCAGAAATGATATGCCTCCGGTTCTTCTTTCATTTCTTCCCATTGTTGTACCTCTACTGCTTATAACGATCAAATCACTAATAAGTCTGGCGGATAAAGGCGGACAAAGCCTTTTGGCGAAAATATTCTATTTCCCGGGCGACCCTGTAATTGCTTTATCTATCGGTGTAATCCTCTCATTGTTTTTAATTAAGGAAAAGACAATTTCTTCGATGAATTCTGTTTTTTCAGAAGCAATCGTAAAAGCAGGGCCTATACTCATCGTTACTGCAGCGGGCGGTATGTTTGGGATGGTCATTAAATCAACAGGGGTTGGGGAAGCAATGGGAAAAATGCTGACTGGCACCAGTATAGGGCTTGTTGTCCCGTTCCTGATAGCAGTGGTTATGAAAACTGCACAGGGATCATCAACCGTGGCAATTATCACAACAGCATCATTTGTTTCGCCTATGCTGCCGATGCTTGGTCTTGATACTGAATGGGGCAGGTTGCTGGCAATTCTTGCAATGGGAGCTGGATCGATGGTCGTTTCTCATGCTAACGATTCCTATTTCTGGGTGGTTACTAATTTCGGGGAACTTGAGATTAATACTACATTAAAAGTGTATACTTCAGCTACATTTATAATGGGAATAGTAGTGTTTGCCTGTGTATGGACCGCATCTCTTTTCATTTTATAAAAATGTGCTTCTGCAAATGAATGAAGTAGAGGATAAACATTTAAATTTAAATACATGAAAAACCGGGAAAAAGCTGAACAGATATTTATCGCCGGTATCAGAAGTGTTATGCCTGATAAACTGATTATCAACAAGATGTCAGTCAAAGGATCAGTTCTGAAAATAGGTGATCTTACCTTTGCCCTTGAAAACATCAGAAATATCTATGTCATTGGAGCAGGTAAGGCAAGTGCAGCAATGGGTCATTATGTCGAAAATATCCTTGGCGACCTGATAACCGAAGGACATATCGTTGTCAAATACCACCATTCATGCAAATTAAAAAAGATAAAAGTAACGGAGGCGGGGCATCCGATCCCTGATTTGAATGGATTCACAGCGACTGAGGATATACTGAGAATTGCCCGCCAGGCAACTGAAAACGACCTTGTAATATGTCTGATTTCGGGAGGTGGTTCAGCTTTAATGGCAGATTTGCCTGAAGGGTGCTTGCCGGAAGAGCTAATCATTGTTAACAAGCTTCTTATCCGGAGTGGCGCCTCAATTCATGAGATAAATACTGTCCGCAAGCATCTTTCGGGAGTTAAAGGAGGGCAGCTTGCAAGATCTGTCTGGCCTGGTACTCTTGTAAGTCTTATTTTATCAGACGTTACCGGAAATCCTCTTGATGTAATTGCCTCAGGGCCAACAGTGCCCGACAGCACTACCTTTGGGGAGGCACTTAAAATCCTGGAAGATCATCAATTAACTTATGATGTTACAGCAGGAATACTAAACTATCTCAAAGAGGGAGCGGAGGGGATACGGCCTGAAACGCCCAAACCAGGCGACCCGGTATTTACAAAAACATTTAACATTTTGGCAGGCACCAATTTAACAGCTCTTGAAGGGGCAAAAAACACTGCTGTTGACCTTGGTTTTAACACTTTTATTATTGACAGTGAAATGCAGGGTGATGTTGAAAATGTATCTCAGGCTATAGTTGATACAGCACAGTATTATAAGATTAACAATGAGATAATAAAACCTGTTTGCTTGTTATATGGTGGCGAAACAACAATAAAGGTAACGGGCGAAGGACTGGGTGGCAGAAACCAGCACCTGGCATTATCTGCAGCATTGAAACTGCAAAATAAACCTGGCATAACTCTCTTGTCGGCAGGAACAGACGGTAACGACGGCCCGACAAATGCAGCAGGGGCTGTTGTTGATTCAAACTCGGTCCATCTGGCGTTGTCTGTAAATGCCGATCCTGAAAAATATTTGAGGGAATTTGACTCATATAATTTCTTTAGATCTGCCGGCGGTCACATCAAAACAGGCCCCACATTTACTAATGTTATGGATTTGGTTGTTGTAATAGTGGAATAATCAAAATCAAAATAATAATTTCCTGAAGCCTTAAGCCTCTTACAGGTATCAGGAACACTGAATGCTTAACGCTGAACGATCACCGGGCTATGAGCTACGAATTATGAGCAAATTTACTGGTTATTTACTGAGCTCTGTCATTCAATAGAACCCCGGAGGCATTCCATCATTCAAAGAACAAATGCATTTTATCCATACCAACCATGGATGGGGTTGCACTTTTTTGTGTTTCTGAGCAGCCAGTGTTTAATAAAAAGGCAAGAATTATTGCATATTGATTAAACAGAATTTCTTAACTTACAGAGTTCTGCACTAAAACGAAAAAAATGCCCCCTTTAATGGAACTGGACAGACTGCATCAGAAGTTGTTCAGAAGAAGTACCATTTGCGGGAAAGTAATTTTTGAAGATGTTAAATTATAATATATTATGAGAATTCATTTATCAATCGATGCACCCAAAAACCCTTTACCATTCGACCACCAGCATCTGCTTGTCGGGACGATTCACAAATGGCTCGGATGGAATGAAGAGCACGGGAAGGTATCGTTGTATTCATTTTCACGATTTGAAGGAGGAAAGGCGACTAAAGCCGGACTTCTTTTTGAAAAAGGGATATCTTTTTTCTTTAGTTCACATCACCCTGACCTGATACAAAAATTTATTGGCGGGATACAAACCGACAGGACAATGTTTAACGGTTTGGAAGTCAGGGAGATTATTATGCAGGAGGATCCCGATCTTTCCGGAAGGGAGCTATTTTTCCCGGGCAGCCCTGTTTTCATTAAACGGAAGATTGGAGAAAGAATTGATCATATACTTTTTGATGATCCAAGGGCAGGTTCATTTTTAAAGGAGACTCTTCTGACAAAGATGGATCAGGCCGGATTGAAAGATGATACTCTGGAGATAAGTTTTGACGCAGGCTATCGTAAAGCCGGCAGTAAAATGGTGACCTATAACGGTATACAAAATAGGGCAAGCTGGTGCCCTATGATAATAAAAGGCAAAACCGAAACAAAACTGTTTGCCTGGAACGTAGGATTGGGTAATTCAACAGGGATTGGATTTGGGGCAATAATTTAAATTATTTGTACAATGTATTATGTGGTTAAATATTCAGGTCCGTTTGGGTTTATTAAACCCTGGACGGCAGTAAGAGATGGGGAAACAAATTCGCAGCAATTTCTCACACCTTCTATTATTGAAGGAATCAGGCAAAAACTTGAGGTGAAAGAAATAGTAAGGCATAAACTCATTTTTTCTGCACTTAATCTTCAACAGGAGGTTGTACAAGCAAAAGCATTGAAAAAGAAAAACAGAGTTTTCTTTAGGGAGAATTCTATTTTAAAACGAGGAATAATGGTTAATCCTGTTCTGTTACTTGCGTTCACGACAAAAGAAGATGCAGCAAAAGCACTGAATCAGCATTTATGCCTGTGTCGAAATGAAGATATTCTAATCCCTTATGGAAAAACTAAAGAATTTGAGGAACAAAGTTTTAATCAACTCCCTGGTTTTGAACTTCGATTTGGGAAAAATGAAAAATCTTTCATGGTAGGTTACAACCGCTTTGATAAAAATAAACCTATGTTCGGATGGCTTGAAATTACAGGCAATCCGATTCAAAAACCTGAATATGAACACCTATGATCGCATATTGGCAAAAAGTGCGGCAAATGGAGGTATCTCACTGAAGGAACACATCATGTCGGTTACAAAATATGTCGATATGGGAGCTTTATATTTTGGGTTGGATAGAAATATTGCCAGATATGGTGCTTTATTACATGATATTGGTAAAACAAGCCCACTGTTTCAACAAAAATTGAAAAAAGGGTATCATTATTCACCTCAGGAGATAAATTTCAGGCACGAAATCGCCTCCCTTTTTTTTCTGTCTTTAATCGATATGGAAATATGGCCGCAAATCATCGACATGGTTATCGCTCATCACAAATCGATCTTTAAAGATGGCCGGGAACTTGGGATACTAGATTTGGATTACTATTATGGCGAAGATGTGTTTAACTATCATGCCACTGATTTTGAGAATTGGAGTAAAGATGCATTAGGTATTTTGAGTGAATTGGGAATGCCTGTTCAAGAGATAACCCTTAAACAGGCAAATGAAGCTTATCTTACTGTAATTGAGCATTGTAAAAATAAAAGTAAAGGTTGGTCAAAATGGAAGGGTTTATTGGTGGGAGCTGACCATTTTACCTCAGCTATCGGGACTTTTAACAAACAAATTCCAAAACTTTTTTCTGAACCTGACTTGAATTTTTATAAACGTCAAAACGCTCTTTATCCATTATCGTTGATTTCATCTGATCCTCAAAAGCAGCATACTTTCGTAAAAGCGCCCACGGGAGCAGGAAAGACTGATTTTCTTTTAAAACGTTGTCGGGGACGAGTATTTTACACGCTACCATTCCAAGCCTCAATCAATGCTATGTTTGAGCGGATTAAAAATGATCTCAGAGAAGTTGTTGATGATATCCGGCTATTGCACTCTACATCGCGACTAGTTATTGAAGGAGATAAATTTGAGGAAAAAGTCATTCAAGATAAATTTGGTGCAAGCATAAAGGTACTTACGCCTCATCAGCTTGCATCAATTGTTTTTGGAACGCGAGGATTTGAAGCCATCTTGTTTGACGTGAAGGGCTGCGATATCATACTCGATGAAATTCATACTTATTCCGACATTATACAAGCCATTGTTTTAAAAATTGTTGAAATTCTTCATGCCGAGGGTTGCCGTATTCATATCGGAACAGCAACCATGCCTTCCGTGCTCGAAAAACAAATACTAAAAATTCTGGAAGTAGAAAATATTCAGATTGTTTCCATACCTGATCAAATTCTTGACACGTTCAACAGGCATATTGTCCATAAAAGCAATTCGTTTGAAGAATTATTTCCAATAATCAGTCAAGCGATAAAGGAAAAGCAAAAAATCCTTGTCGTATGTAACCGTGTTAACAACGCTCAATTTATCTTTTCTCAGATTAAAGAAACGTATCCTGACATTCCTCGAATGCTTATTCACAGCAGATTTAAACGGATAGATCGGAATAAACTTGAAACAAACTTAAAAGAAGTTTACAATGAAAGTAATGAAGCATGTATTGTGGTTTCCACACAGGTTGTAGAGGTTAGCCTTGATATTAGTTTCGATCTGATGATTACAGAAACGGCCCCAATTGATGCTCTTATACAGCGATTTGGAAGGATTAATCGAAAGCGTAATGAAGCAACCATAGGAAAATATAAAGCAGTATATGTAATAGCTCCTCCTGCTAATAAAAAAGATTGTTTACCTTATTCGGCAGAAGTACTGCAACGAAGTTTTGAAGTACTTCCTGATGGAGTACTATTGGAGGAAAAAACATTGCAGGAACGAATTGACTGGGTTTATCCCGATGTTGAATTTTTTGACATCAATCTGGATGCTGTTTATGCAAACCAGACATGGCGGTTACGTGAGCTTTGGCATTTTCCAAAATCTGCTTTACTCGAAAAACTCGAAATTGATTCCGTGGCCTGCATCCTTGAAAAAGACAGAGATGAGTACTTGGCAGCAAGTTTGGAGGATCGAATTCTTTACGAAATTCCTGTAAACTATAATTCAGTGCGCTGGAAAAAATTGGAACAATTAAGCTATGGCTCCAATCCTTTTATTTTGCCTGATAAAGCCTACTCGTATGAAACCGGATTGGATATGAATAAGGCATTACCACAAAATTATGATATAGATAATCAAATACTATAGCAATGTATACAACAACAATTGGACGAACATTTTTAAATGCATATAATTGTGAGAAAAAAACCGATTATACGGCACGTAGTTTTTTCGAAGAGTTTTTCGTCCCTCTGTTCTTTGATCATCCTAAATACATGATGACCGCTGGAAACTCACCCTTGGAAAACCCTAAACTTAGCTGGGATGATATGATTCTTGGGAAAAGAACTTTTGAGACACCAGGAAAACGTATAGAAAGAATTCAAAAAATGCTGAATAAAGTTGAAACCGAACCGGCCGATGCAAGTATTGCAATTGGCTACCCGGTTTTAGACGATACTGCTGGAACTTCAGGACAGATAACAAGTATAGATTTTCCTGATAACAAAGATGATATTTACCTATCATGGATTGGTGCAGGCCTTGGAATCGGCGTCGAAGGAGGTATTACTATTCTTTTCGACCAAGAACAGATTTTACTTGATGTTTTCGACGGATGGCATTATTATCGGGAATACCTCAATAAAACATCACTCATGAAGGGGAACCAGATCAATACTTGGAATGGTAACTGGATTGCTCATCGATACAACTCTATTTCTTTTGATGAAAGCGACCCTGTCTTCGGAATGAATCCTTTAGAGAAGAATAACAATGGGTTGTTAGTAATTCCGACTATCAGCTGGGTAAAAGGTTTGCTCGGTATTGCCCAAAAATATTCGCTGGATAGTATGGTTGGCTATTTATATAATATAGGACGAACCAATACAACCATTGGTTTTATTCCTTTCAACCTAACAGAAATCAACCGTCCAAATATTTTTTATCAGAAGATATTTGGAGTTCCCTCCTTTATGAAAGATTACAAAAAGTTAGAGCAATTATACGGAACAGCATTTGGATTACGGGCAGCTTGCGCAAATGGTTCAATCGGGATACAATCTATGGAACCACAAGGGCTGAAGGCTTTTCTGCCCTCTGCTAAATCAGTAAAAAGAATTACCATTAAAGAAGATGATGAAGAACAAAGAATTACATTTAATACTTACCTAATCTGGATTTTAGCTATGATGAACAATGAAAAATTATGGGACATTTCCCACGAATTTGCACAATTGCTAATTAATTATGAAGCCGGTGCAGAAAGAGCAAGGGCAAATCGTAAAACCAGCGTAAAGACCTTGTTTGAATCAACTTCTACCAAGCATTTTTTGCAAAACCTTATTCCAATTGTTGAAGATGCTAATGAGAAAAATCAACTTGAAGAATTAGGAAAGATGGTGCATCTAATGCCTAGGGATAATTTTCCTTATTTCAACACTCTAATTCGATTTCAATATGCATTGTTAAACAAATAAAATAGAAGAATTATGGAATCATACATCTATCTAAGAGGCTTACGCCATGTCGATCATTCGGTGTTTTGTGTAACTGAAGGACAAAAATTCTATTGGGATCCGGTATTTACTAATAGAATGCCATATTCAAGTGGGCAACAGGTAAAAAGATCCATTTTAGAATTAATCGGTTCTATTTTAAAACAGGAGCGTTCTCCTGTGAGTTTTATTTGGAAAGCTCCTAGTCTTGAGGAAGGGGAAGTGTTATCTCTCTGTGATCCACAGTATTTTGATCAAATATTTGGTGGATGGATGCATACAGCTCAAAAAGATGATGCAGGGAATAAAGATCGTACATTAAAGAGAAGAAGCCCTTTCTCTATTTCTGCGATGAGACCTCTTCATCCATTATTAGGGGGAATTGATACAGAAAACATGACATTCGATAGAAGTGATCGTCCGAATATCCCTAATAAAATTATTGTCAGGGATTCGAGCGGGAAACAGCTATCTAACGAAGAGGTTAAAGAATTGTTGGCTGGAACTGATAGAAGTTTATTAAGAAAATGGTTAAAACCAGGGAACAGAGCTTCCGGATTATTCATTTACGATGTGGCTATTGATTTGCGAACGCTTTTTTGTGTTTCGACTAACCAACTTGAACCTGAAATTACCAAGGAAAAAATCGAAGAATTAAAGATAAAAGGTTGGATCGAATCGAAGAATGTTTTTGGCGATTGCCTTGTAATGCCCAAAGAACAACGAGAAAGGGCCATTCCTACAATTGCAAAAGCATTGATTAATTGGCGTATAACAAGCAATCAGGCCCGTACTTTCAGTTTGATGGAAACCCTTGCTGTCGCCATCAGTCATGATGCCAATACGTTGGCAGGAGCTATTCGAGCCAAATTAATTGATGACTCTGAAAAGCCTAAAGCTAAACCAATTATTGATGAAACAGTTGGAGCTAATGTTTTTGTTACATTACCTTGTGCAGCTTTTGTTTCTACCGAAATAGAGTCATCTACAGCTTTACAGGATGCAGAGGATAAATTAAAAGAAATGATGTTGACTTACGATTATGAAAACCAGTTGGTTGAAGCATAACTTTTTCGAAATTCTTCGACATTTCAGTTGTCCGTCACGTGCCACCGTAATGTATTGTTCTATACCAGTGTAATGTATGTGTTTAAACTTTGTGAGATTGATTATTCCGTGCCTACGGCACTTATAAAATCAGGGGGTGGTGTTGTTCTACCAATATAATGTCCCTGACGGGACATGAATGGCCAATGTGCCAGCAGATGATTGATGCTGACATACTGTCCAATTTGGTCCTTGACGGAACATGAATGGCTGAAATGAAGATAAAGAAGGCATCTACCTTGCAGAATGCCGTAACTACCTGAGAAGATGTAAATTTAACTGTCCCTTTAGGGACAGGATACCGGTAGAAAAATATATGGAATAATTAAGAAGAGTCCCGTAAGGGACGAAATAAAAAGTATGGCAAACACTTACACACAAATTCACATTCAGGCGGTTTTTACCGTTCAAAACAGGGAATGCATTATTCAAAACAGTTGGAAAGACGAATTATACAAATACATAACCGGGATAGTGCACAATAATAATCACAGATTGTTAGCCATTAAAGGAATGCCTGACCATGTTCATGTTCTATTCGGATTAAGACCTTCTCAGTCAATTTCCGATTTGATGCAGGACATAAAAGGAAGTTCATCAAAATGGATTAATAATAAAAGGCTTGTCCAGGGAAAGTTTTCCTGGCAGGAAGGTTACGGGGCATTTTCATATAGCAAACCGGATTTGCCGAACGTGATCCGTTACATCAATAATCAAACGATTCATCACAGAAGAAAAACTTTTTCAGAGGAATACCTTGAATTGCTGAGAGAATTCGAGATCGAGTATGATGACCGATTTCTGTTTAAACCGGTCGAAATTGACTATACCGTGCCTGACTAAGAAGAAACATGGTAAAAAACTATGAAGATGATCACGGGAACCCATTTCAACTACTATTTGGTCTGCCACCGCAAATTGTGGCTCTTTGCCAATGGTATTAACATGGAGCAGACTTCCGACCTTGTTTATGAGGGGAAAATGATCCATGAAAACAGTTACCCTCAGAGAGCTTCAAAATATCGTGAGATCGAAATGGATGGCAT
>JBGOZX010000039.1:0-29758 GCA_041480425.1 Bacteroidia bacterium | reverse complement strand
GAGATGTATGAGAACCTTTATTGATAATACTCATAAGTTCTTCTACCTCGCTTTTTGTTAGTTTGACTGTGTATCGTATCATTTGTAAAATTTTTACAAAGATACAAATATTTTAATTAATTACGTCACAATATATTTAACTTAACACTAGATTTATCTGAATTAACTTTCAGGAAGTAGGTAACTTATCAAATTTACTAAAGAATGTCACAGGGAGCAAATAAAAATCCATCCGCCCTGAACGGATGGATGGAATAACCTAAACCTATCATCAATGAGCAATCCCTGACAATTATCTGTAGAATTGTTTATGGGTTCAATGTTTCATCTATCACAGGTCTATCACCCCCCGCAGCTCCATCTCTTTTACCTGCGCTCTGAGAGAGGCTTTCTTATCCTCGATGCGGTTAAGGATTGCTTTGAACTCAGGATCGCTGCGGAGATTATCAAAGCCGGGGAAGGTATTAAGTACTACAGGATATTCAAAAAATCCAAGTTTCTCAAGCTCGGACAAATAACCAAGTGCCTTTTTGTAATCACCAATCATTGCATAGGCTGCAACAAGTCTGTATTTTATAAGTTTTTCATAAAATCCTCTGTTTGGTACCATTACTGAAGTATCTTCATCTGATTCAATGGTTTTTTTCAGTAAAGATATAGCTTCTTTTTTTCTTCCGGTCTCAATCAATATGCAACCTAAATAAATTTCATCATCTTTTGTTTGCTTATACCATGAATTTATGGCTTTCTTATAAAATTCCTCTGCCTTAACATAGTCTTTAAGGTAAATATAAACTCTTGACCTAATGATATCGCATACTTGACTACATGTGGTGACTCTACCTATTGAATCAAGAAGTTCGAAGGCTTTATTATACTTCTTCTGATTCAAATAGCAATGAACATTTTGCTTGATAGTAGAACATTCTGATCTCAAAAAGAGAGCATTATGGTAATATTTTAAAGCTGTTGTGTAGTCTCCAATTAAGAAGAATGGAGAAGCAACATTTTCATTAATCTCTGCCAATAAATCTCCTTCAAATTCAATAGCTTTATTATAGTATGGCAAGGATTTAAGTACCTCATTTTTCGTATATAATAACGTTCCTAAAGCTAAATTTATCCAAGGATCATTTGGTTTAAGTTCATTTGCTTTTTGATAATATATAAAGGCACTATCATAATTGTTTGAAGTCATATAAACATATCCTATGCCTTGCACACTTTGAAAATCATGAGGATCAATTTCTATAATTTTCCTATAATAATACATTGCTGAATCATATTTACCTGATTCATTATAAGTCAATCCTTTTCCTTGCAGAGCATCGGTATATATTGGATCGATCTTCAATGCCTGATCAAATAAGTTTAATGCTAACTTTAAAAGAGTGCTGTCCTGCGTATATCGAAATTTTCTCACCATTTCACTACCTCTTACCCATAAGTCATAGGCCTGCATATCTGTCGTAGATTTAGCCTCAATCTTTTTTGCTTCCTGTGGAGTAATTACTGCATTCAGCGAAGCAGCCACCTTTTTGGCAATATTGCTCTGAAATTCAAATAACTCTGCAGTATATTTCCCATCATATATTTCTGACCACAGGTGATCTCCTGTCTTTGCATCTATCAACTGAGCTGCTATGCGAAGGTCATCACCTATCTTTCTTACACTCCCCTCCATGATCAACGATACTCCCAGTTCCTTCCCTATGACTTTAATGTCCTTATTTGGATTGCGATACCTTTCACTTGATGTGCGAGCCTTCACCTTCAAAGCACCTATTTTCTGAAGCTGATTCAGAATCTCCTCCATCATCCCGTTACAGAAGTACTCATTATCCTTGTCAGGACTGTCATCCACAAACGGTAAGACAGCAATGGATTTATCCCGGTTTGAGAAACTCTCAGCTTGTTTCCTGCTACTTACGACTTTGTATATAGCAAACACCCCGACAATGCACAGAATTGTTGAGAGTGCAATTATCAGCCATCTCTTTGATTTTTTAGCAGACTGTAAGGATGCTTGTTCATCTTTACTTCCTTCGGATGTTTTTGTAGAATCAGGTTTATCCGCAGATACTTTTTTATCAGGAGCAACAGGTTCTTTTCCTTTAAGACAATGAATGATCTCGTCAATGGCATTAGCCACCTTATTGATCTGGTTTCGATATTTTGGTCTGCCTTGGCTTACATCTTTATCATCATTTGCAGTAAGTGGTCTGTTTACTCCCTGTTCTTTATAGATAAATTCTATTGCCCTAAGAACTCCTCCCAACTCCTTTTCAAGTAGAGATTTGTCTTCAGGATTCAGATCATGTATCTGTACTGGTAATATCCTTGTAGCTACATTACCATTTGGGAGTTTTACCTTCAATCCGAACTGATCGTTAGAAGCTTGTTCAACAAAAGCCTTGAATTCATTTTCCCATGCAAATGATTTGGGATCACAATAAGTACGTGAAATAATCGGAATAAAGACCAGACATTTAAGTTTCTCCTTAAGGGAAGCATAAACATCATGAGTCTCTAACAGCCCATCATGAGGGTTGATGTCAAAATAAACACTTACCTCTTCCTTAAAGGTGGACTCGAGCTCTGTTTTCAAAGCCACAACAAACCCACTCACCCATCTGTCGCCTTTGTTGTCCTTCTGGCGGTAGCTGATGAAGATGTCATATTCAAAACCTGGGATGAGGCTTGCCATTGTAGCGGTTCATTGTGATAAAGTTATGAAAGATATCTATTCAAACAAATAAAAATCCACCCACCCAGAATTATACCCAGCTGGACGAAATTAGCACTGTTGATTTTCAGTAGTTCTTGAGATTTTAATGTTGAGATGAACCGTCTCAGAACAACAGTAAAGAAAATGCAGCATGACTCGACTATTCCAATAAGATTGAGAAGTATATAATGAAATACGCAGTACCCTTAATAATGAAGACTTCCTTAACTTCTACCGTGAGCTTGACGGCATCGACGGAGACCTTCTCACCTTGTTTGATCTCGGGGAAGTCTATAAGGAAGATGACAAAAAATGGTGTGTAAATTCTTCGTAGAATGCCTAAATTGTCAATGACCAGCAGACTATCAGATGAAATCCACTTTAATAGCTCTTTAATATATTCCTCCTTGCTCATAAATATTAATAGATTACATGAAAACTTTTAATACCTCACCTTTTCACTTATTGTTGATATCCTCATAGAATTGAGTAGATACTTTATGATAAAAACCATGATTGTTTCTTATCCCTGAGATGCTCAACCAGGCTGTTTATGAATATGAGTGAGCCAACATTTCGGTCAAGAAAAGTATCTATGTACGATGATTTGACAGCACTTGTGAAAAGATTATAGCACTTCCACATATCAATATTACCATTCTCGGATCTGCAGAAAGATTTATCCTCATAATAATCCATGCCTACCATGGAAATCTGAGTATCTGAAATGGGCACTACAGTATCCAAAGCTTTCTTGGTCTTAAGTGGTAAGTATTGATACAGCCTTGATTTACCAACTAGTTGTGCAAAATCGTGTTCGCTCAGAGTATAGTCTGAGAAAGTTGATAAATGATTAATATGTTTTTCTGCATCAAACCTGGTCAGCAATTGGAACGTCTTGTTAAAAAGCTCCTGAATTGACATTACTCTCAGGTCATCAAGGAAGCCGTCTGTTGAGATGCAGAGGTTTATGCATACATGGTTTTTGAAGCCTATAAATACCTTGAAGTGCTCCTCAGTCTTTTTGCCATAGAGGTTTTCAGAATTATAACTTCTCACTCCACCAATTGAGAGTGAAAGCTTATTACCATTAACTATAGAAGTAATGCTTGGCACTTCGTAAATAAAGGCCATTCTCTCATAATATATTGTCTTCTCCTCTTCTAATAGTGCGTCTGCGGGCTTTCCCATAGCCTCTGGAATTCTTCCTTTAATAGGGTGGCTTATCCTTATAGCAGGATGAAGTATGTTTTCTGCTGAAAAGAATGTAAACAGTATACATGATTGAGGGTTGAGACACCAAAAAAAGGAATTATTTCTAATTCCTCTCCATAATTTTGTGATCCAGCTGGGGTTTACCGATAACCTTCATTTCATTCAGGTTCCCGGGACAGGCAGAACCCAGGACCTCCCGCTTTGCGGGACTCTACCATTGGCTTATAAGTTCAATTGTACAATAGTCCAGAATACTCAATTTTGTAAATTTGTAGACTAAAGATTCAGGATTGACTTTTTGTTTCCAAATATTTTCTTAGATCATTTAATGTCAGTCCCATGGTGCGGAGATTGTTTTTTATTATAAATAGAGGCACTGGATCAATGTGAGACTGTAAAACAACCGGTCTGGTTAATGTTTTACCAGACCATGTCTCATGTCCACCGGATGATCTAATGTGATTTAAGCCATGGTGCTTAAGAAAGGCACGAAATGTTTTTAAGGGAACGTTTTTTATTGCACTTGTCATTAAGTCAGTGCGGGGATATTAAATGTTCTATGAGTTTTGCGAAAGTCGTGGTTATTAAATATCCTGTTAAAGTCTTCATTTGTCTCAAGGAGCTTTTCTATTGTCGGGGGAATGGGTGTCTTCTTTAGGTTTTTCCGAATGGTCCAACCCATATTTTTTAAATCTTCGGCAAGGGTTTTTTTATGGACCGTATAGGTGAAATATTCTGACAAAACCTCTTCGAAAGAGCGGGTTGCTTCTGTTTCGTCTGCTCCATACCCACTTAGATCTAGTGCCGGACAATAGGTGATAGTACAATTGTCTTCCTGAAAGATAATTAATGGTAATACACACTTTATCTTATTTTTCCCCTCTCCCCACTGCCCTTTTATTGTTCCTTGTTTTGACATTAATTGATTGTATTAACTCGGTCGGTTAAAATTATTAACAAGTTTTGTAAATATCAACATGTTTAACCAATAAATGTTTAAAAGGGGTATAAAATTTGGTAAATTCCTATTTATTCTTCCCCTTATTTCTACTCATAGCAACGAAAAAGCCCGTAATTAATTGATTTACGGGCTTGCTTTGTGATCCAGCTGGGTCTCGAACCCAGGACCCCATCCTTAAAAGGGATGTGCTCTACCAACTGAGCTACTGAATCCTCCTTTATTTTTGCGAGTGCAAATTTATTATAAATTTAATTCAATGCAAAAAATAAAGTCATTTTTCCTGTGCTAAAATGTTTTTTCATCAACCCGAAAAAATTCTTTTCAGTTTCCTTTCTGACGTACCAGCCAAATGCTTCAGAGACAAAGCAATCACAATATTTTTTAAATTTCCTGTAATGAAATTGCAAAGTTAACGTCTTGCAGATAAATGAACTTGGTTAAACTTAAAATTTACTTACAATGAAAAGACTATTATGGATCTTAACACTTTCGACCTCGCTTTCAGTTGTAAACGGACAAAAATCAATCGATGCTTTATTTAACAGGTACGCCGGCAGAGATGGATTTGTCACTATAACAATCAGTGGAAATCTTTTAAAGCTTGCCGCTCTGCTTGATGACGACAAAAAAGATAATTCTTTACCCGGAAATATTACAGAGATCAGAATCCTTGCACAGGAAGATGAAGAAATGAAAGTCGATAATTTTTATGACGAGATAATAAAGGATATTAATATACTTGATTATGAAGAATTTATGAGAGTAAAAGAATCCCACCAGGATCTCAGAATGCTTGTACGTACAGATGGAAACAGATTCAAAGAGTTTTTGCTTATTGCGGGTGGAGATGACAATGTCGTAATCCAGATAAAGGGAAATATAACTTTACAGGAAGCCAGAAAATTATGTTCTGAAGCAAAAAAAGAACATGGGTTGAACCTGGTGGCAAACCACGATTAATTGAATATGTAACTATCTTTGTCAGGAATGATATAAAAGCTTTTCTGAGAATGTCCAGGGCCGATTTTAATGAACTTGTATTGAGGATAAGCCATAAACTTTATGGATACGCATTCCGCATCCTGAAGGACCAGGCAGGGGCAGAAGACGCCGTTCAGGAGGTTTTTATAAAGCTGTGGAAGATGAACACAAGACTTGGAGAATATAAGAGCCCAGAAGCGCTTGCAGCAACGATGACAAAAAATTATTGCATCGACCAGTTGAGAAAACATAAACAAATTGAATTTGGTGACAATAATGCTTTTACCTTTTATCATTCTACAGAGCCCTCTCCTCATGAGCAGATGGAGAGAAATGAAACTACATCCATACTTGACAGAATAATTGAAAATCTACCGGAAATTTACAGGGAAATGGTACAGCTCAG
This sequence comes from Bacteroidia bacterium, assembly GCA_041480425.1. Classification (GTDB taxonomy): domain Bacteria; phylum Bacteroidota; class Bacteroidia; order Bacteroidales; family VadinHA17; genus LD21. The sequence goes on along the minus strand of JBGOZX010000039.1, from coordinate 23,467 downwards.
GGATATTGAGGGGCTATCTTATGTGGAAATTGCAGCAAAAACAGATCAGAATATCAATACTTTAAGGGTAAATTTATCAAGGGCGAGAAAGATCATCAGGGATGAATATAAAAAAAATATTTATGAGTACAGAGGAAATAAAAAAGCTGCTGGAAAAGTATTATAATGCAGAAAGCTCTGAAGAAGAGGAGTTGATCCTCAGGAAGTTTTTCTGCGAAGAAGATATCCCCGGGGACTTGCTGGAGGAAAAGGAGATCTTCAGTTATTTTTCCAGGTCAGAAGTCGTCCCTGAACCATCTGCTGGTCTTGAAGAAAGGATCATATCTGAAATAGATAAGAAAGATTCATCATATGGAACAGGCCAAAGACGTAAACTTATTCTGTCTTTTGTCAGTATTGCTGCAGGTTTCCTGATCCTTGCAGGTTCATTTTACTTTTTTATTCATAGAACAGAACCCGGAGACACATTTTCTGATCCGGATATTGCTTATGCAGAAACAATGAAAATACTTTATGATGTATCATCCCGTCTTAACCAGGGAACTCAGGCTCTGGAACTTTTAGGAAAAATACAGGATGTCACCATAAAAAGTCTCAAAACAATTAATAAATCCACAATAATAATTGAAGATAAATTAAAAACTCTTGATCATTTCCGGAATGCCATAGAAATAATCAGCGATATTAATAGTGAAAAGACAAACAAATAAAAGTTAATAATATGAAGAAGTTAATTCTTTTTTGCACAGCTCTTTGCATGGTCTCTTTACTAAAGGCTCAGACCAATGCAATAGATGAAATGTTCGATAAATATTCGGAAAAAGAGGGTTTTACGACAGTTTACATTTCAAGTAAAATGTTCAGTCTTTTTGCCGGTAAAGATGCCAAAAGTGATGATGGCAGCAATATTATGCGACGCCTCAAATCAATCAGGATCCTGTCAGTCGAAGATTCATTATTAAACAAAAATCTGAACTTCTACAATGAACTAAGCAAAAAACTCGATATTTCGGTTTATGAAGAACTGATGGTCGTAAAGGAAGGAAGTGAAACAACCAAGTTTCTTATACGGCAGACCGGGGATATTATCTCCGAATTGCTTGTTATCACTGGCGGTCCAGGCGATAATACGCTTATTTCCATTAAAGGGGAGCTGGATTTGAAGAGCATCTCTGAGCTTTCAAAAAATTCAGGCATCGAGGAACTTAAGAGTCTTAATAATATAGATAAGAAAAAGCCTGAAAAATGATCTTTCCATCATCATTCGGATATAAAAGTAAAATTACAGGTTTTTCATATATTTGTTGATTAAAGTTTTTTAATCAATAGTATGAGTATGAAAAATCCCTTTTTAAAAAGACTCCAGGTCTTGATGATCTCATTAATTCTCACTTCTTCAACTTCCTTTTCACAATGGGAGGTAGATTTTATTAGAGGTGGGTCTGCAGATGCTGTTAAGCTTATTGAGGCTTACATAACTCCATGGGCAAATGCTTTTGGTGCAGGTTTGAACGGAAGCTGGTACAATACGGCAAAACCTCATAAATGGCTTGGATTTGATATAACAACAGGCTTAAATGTTGGTTTTGTCCCTTCATCGGCTGAGACATTTGACATTTCAACACTTGGTCTTTCGCCCGTTATTGTTGGATCAGGTATTGCCCCCACTGTTGCCGGACCAAATGAGGATGGACCATCTCTATCGGCTAAAGCAGGCGGTGTTACGCTTGCCACATTTAAGACCCCTCCGGGGACCGGATGGAAAATGGTACCTGTTCCTACAGCCCAAATTGGAATTGGCCTTCCCTTTGGCACAGAGTTAAAAGCCAGATTCATTCCCAGAATCCACGTAAAAGGAGGAGATGTCTCTCTTTGGGGCATTGGTATTATGCATAGCATTATGCAGTATATTCCTGGAAATAAAATACTCCCTTTTGATGTTTCGTTGTTTGCAGGATATACAAAACTATCTGGTAATGTACCTTTGAAGTTAATGCCCGAAGGTGGTATAACAACCAATTATACCTCGTATTCAGAATCTTCTTTTGAGAATCAGAAACTATCCGGAAGTGTGGATGCCCTGAATGCTTGCGTTATAGGTTCTTTTAATCTTCCGGTAGTGACCTTTTATGGTGGATTAGGTTATACCAAAACAAGAACAAATGTGAAACTTAAAGGTTATTTTCCAACGCCTACTGCGGTTGCCACTCCGTCACCGCATGCCGAATATAACGACACCGGCGTAATAGCAGGAGAGGACTTTCCGGCTATTGATATTAAAAGTTTTTCAGGTTTAAGAGCCAATTTCGGAATCAGGTTTAAACTTGCTGTGGCAACCATCCATATTGACTATACAAGATCACAGTATGATGTACTCTCGGCAGGATTGGGAGTCTCATTCAGATAATAAGAAAAATATTACTGAAATCCCCGGGACTCCCAATAAGTTCCGGGGATTTTTAGTTTATATGTTCACAAAATAATTGTCTAACTTCATCTTAAATATTTTCTTTTGAGATTAATATTCACAGCATAAAAACCATTGGAAACACAAAAGGTAAATAGAGCTTACAGGGCTTTGCTAAAAGCTGCAAAAAACTCATTAGCACCAGGTGATAATTTAAAGATCAGGGAGGCTCTTGACCTGGCAATTAAAGCTTGTGGAGATAATATCACCCTTACAGGAGAACCTGAAATTCTTCATGCTCTGTCAGTTGCAGCTATTATTGCAGGAGAAATGGGACTGGGACTGACTTCGATCATTACTGCACTGCTACATGATTCGTACAACAAACTCGACACTACACCCCAGCAACTGGAAAAACAGTTCGGGAAAAAAGCAGTTGAAATACTCCAGGGCTTTTCCCGCATTACTGGTATTGATTCAATGCAATCCTCTTATCAGGCAGAGAACTTCAGAAAACTATTGTTAAGCCTTGCTGACGATGTAAGAGTGATTCTGATCAAGCTTGTTGAAAGGCTTGAGTATATGCGCAACCTTGATAATGCACCTGAAAACGAGAGAATTCCCCTTGCCTCCGAGACATATTTCCTGTATGCGCCATTGGCTCACCGGTTAGGTTTTTACAATATTAAATCGGAAATGGAAGACCTGGCTGTCAAGTATCTTGAACCTGAACAATATCAATATGTTGACTGCAGGTTAAAACAAACATCAGCATCGAGAAATAAATTGATACGCGAGTTCTCTGCTCCACTGAGTGAGAAGCTCGAAAAGCAAGGCTTTAGATTCACTATCAAAAGTCGCACAAAATCAATACATTCCATCATGCTTAAAATGAAGAAGCAAGGGGTGGAATTCGATGAAGTATATGATTTATTTGCAGTGAGGATTATTATTGAAAGTGACAGCGAAAATGAGAAATCTGATTGCTGGAGAGCTTATTCCATTGTAACTGACCTTTATCAACCAAATCCAAGCAGACTAAGGGATTGGATTTCTGTGCCAAAGTCGAACGGATATGAGTCGCTGCACACCACAGTTGTGGGCCCCAGAGGCAAGTGGGTTGAAGTCCAGATAAGATCGCTCAGGATGGATGAGATTGCAGAGAAAGGATTGGCAGCTCATTTCAAATACAAAGGGATAAAGGGGGAGGGAGGTCTTGATTCATGGCTGACGAAAATGCGGGAGATACTTGAATCATCTGAAAAAGAGGACACTGCATTTCTCGACCAGGTAAGATCCGGCTTATATACTGATGAAGTTTTTGTTTTTACTCCCACTGGTGATCTTCGCCAGCTGCCAGCCGGGGCGACTGTTCTGGATTTTGCTTTTGATATTCACACAGCTGTGGGTGCATCATGCGTGGGTGGAAAGGTTAACGGGAAAAATGTTACAATCAAGCATGTCCTTCAGAATGGCGACCATGTTTCAATTATCAGATCTAAAAATCAGAAACCAAAACAGGACTGGCTTTCGTTTGTCGTGACATCAAAAGCCAAAACAAAAATAAAACAGGTACTGAACGAAGAAAAAACAAAAGCAGCAGCTGAAGGTAAAGAAATCCTTATGCGGCGGTTAAAAAACTGGAAAATCGCTTATGGTGATGCAATTATACAAAAACTGCTGGCATATTTTAACCTGAAGACCGGACAGGATCTCTATTTTCTTATTGAATCAGGCAAAATAGACCTTCTTCATATTAAAGAGGTTCTGCAAAAGGAAGAAACTGCAGAGCCCATTTCTCCGGTTTCCTTTTTACCAGAAAAGGAAACAAAAGATCAAATAGGCTCTCAATATTCAGATTATCTGATAATTGAAGATAGGGTAGAGGGTCTTGATTATAGACTTGCAAAATGCTGTAATCCTGTTTTCGGGGATAGTGTATTTGGATTTGTTACAATCTCGGAGGGTATAAAGATTCATCGTGCCAATTGCCCGAATGCCCATAACATGATTGCGAGATATCCTTACAGGGTTGTTGTTGCGAGATGGACCAATACAAAGATCAGTCCTTCATTTATTGCTTCAATAAAGATAACAGGAGTTGAGGAAATCGGAATTGTCAATAAAATTGCTGATTTGATCACGGAATATAAGATCAGTGTACGTAGTTTCAATTATAATATTGAAGTAGGCATGTTTGAAGGAATGCTTAATATTATGGTTCCGAATAATGATGTCCTATATGGAATTATAAGAAGAATTCATTCAATCAAAGGTGTCCTGAAAGCTAACCGCCAGAATAGTGAATAAACACGGCATTAATAAATACAGATATCAATGATCAATAACCTGTTGTTTGTTTCTATTGCACCTGTATTAATTATAGCATTTTACATTTATTATCGCGACAAACATGAAAAGGAGCCATTTTCTATTCTGTTAAAGGCTTTATTTACAGGGGTTTTAATTGTTATACCTGTAGTAATTATAGAGAAATTTCTGACCTTGTTTTCAGAAGGTATGGAAGGTCTTCAGCATGCCGGATATACTGCTTTTATTGTAGCAGGTTTAACAGAAGAAGGTATGAAGTTCCTGGCATTTATCCTTTTTTTCTGGAAGAATAAAAACTTCAATGAGAAATTTGATGGCATTGTTTATGCTGTTTTTATAGCCCTGGGTTTTGCAGCAATTGAAAATATCCTTTATGTTTTTACCGGTGGTTATGGAGTCGGAATTCTGCGGGCACTTACGGCGATACCTGCACATGCACTTTTTGGTACAATGATGGGATATCATTTTGGACTGGCCCGTTTTGATTCGATAAAACAATCATTTCATCTTACTCTTGCTTTTATCCTGCCATTTATTTCGCATGGATTATATGATTTTCTCCTTTTTGGAAATACCCAGTTTCTTCTTACTGCTTTTATCCCTGTTTTCATCTATTTCTGGATCAGTGGATTCCGGAAAATGACCAGACTGTCAAATGCTTCAGCATTCAGGACAGACAGATCAGATAAACAGGATAAGCCATTAAATAACAATACAGTATGATCATTGCTGTTAATATCTTTTATCAGGTCTGACAGGAAGCTTCGCCAGTTTTTCAACTTCAAGGGACGGGAATCCGAATTCTTCAACTACTTTTCCAAGTATCAGATATGTACCGCTTCCTTTAAAAGGATAATTCTTAAGTGATTGTGAAAAATGGGTTGTATCGAAGAAGTTACCTTCAGGATCAATGAAGCATCCGAAATTCATCCACTCTTTTTTGATTGTTTTTATGTACTTTATTGTTACAAGATGTCCTACCATCCTGATTTTCTGCCCTGTGTATCTGTTCATTTCCCGTGCTGATGCTTCTCCCCGGAACGAAGTTTCCAGCATATCAAACCAGGTCATGGTAACAGGAAAGCCAAATAACTCGATCTCATCATATGCATCTTCGAGCCTTCCCTGGCTGAGATCAGGAAGAGTAAAGTTACGAACAGGGGGTGAGAAGAGTGGACGGAAACTTTCCTGTTTGCTCTTGTTAATCATCATATGAGCTTCCCACAGAAGCACTGCCTTCTTCTTCCCGGTAAACCTGAATGCCCCGGCCCTTATCAGAATAAGCACCTGTTCCAGTCCGGGGCATACCCTTGTCACAAAATCATTCAGATCTTTGAAAGGTCCTTCGCTATTTCGTATCTCTTCAATTGACATTGCAAGCTTATCCTCAATGCTCATAATATGAATAAAACCAAGATATATATCTGTATCATAGATAGTTGTCTTATAATTGCTTTTGTTTATACACGGCAGCTGAATTGTGGCTCCAGACCTTTTTGCTTCATGGACATAGACCCATGTCCTGTAAAATCCTCCGAAATTATTGATAACTGCTACCATGAATTCCAGTGGAAAGTGCGCCTTGAGATAAAGACTCTGAAAACTCTCAACAGCATATGAAGCTGAGTGCGCCTTTGAGAATGAGTAACCTGCAAAAGACTCAATCTGTCTCCAGACCTCTTTTGTAATCACATCATCGTAACCCTTTTCACGGCAGTTTGAGAAAAACCTGTTAATAATCCGCTGCATCTCTTCCTTCGACCTGTATTTGCCGCTCATTGCACGTCGCAATGTATCGGCATCGGCCAGATCGAGACCGGCAAAATGGTGACAGACCTTAAGTACGTCCTCCTGGTAGACCATAACACCAAATGTCTCTTCAAGCTGCTCTTTCATTACCGGATGTATATATTCAAATTTATCGGGGTTATGAAACCGGAAAATGTATTCCCTCATCATTCCCGAACGCGCGACTCCCGGCCTGATTATCGAACTTGCGGCGACAAGTGTCGGATAATCGTCGCACTGTAGTTTTTGCAGGAGCCCCCTCATGGAAGGACTCTCGACATAAAAACATCCTTTTGTCTCGCCGGTTTTAAGATATTCTTTGACCTTCGGATCATTCTTAAATTTCTGAATTGCATGAACATCAACATCAATTGCACGGTTCCGCATTATTATCTCAGCGCTTTCACGTATATGGCCAATACCACGCTGACTGAGTATGTCGAGCTTCTCAAAACCTATCTCTTCAGCAGTGTACATATCCCACTGGGTGGTCGGAAATCCTTTAGGAGGCATATCAAGTGCAGTATAACAGGCAATAGGTTCTTCGGAAATAAGGATACCTCCCGCGTGAATGCTCCTCATATTCGGGAAGTCGGCTATTCTGAGGCCGGTTGAAAAGATTGTGTTAGTTATTTCATTCCGGTTGGTCTCTGATGATGGATTATCAATCAGCGAATCAATCTCTTCCTTTGGCAACCCATGAACTTTTCCAAGTTCGCGGACAATTGACTTGCCTCTGAAAGTACTTATAGTTCCGAGAAGAGCAGTATGGCCGTACCCGTACCTCTTAAAAATATAATCGATGACTTCATCTCTCTCTTTCCAGGAATAGTCGATGTCAAAATCAGGCGGGCTGCTCCGTTTCGGATTTATGAACCTCTCGAAGTAAAGGTTTAGATCAATAGGATCAACATTAGTGATTTTCAGACAATAAGCAACAATGGAATTCGCACCACTACCACGTCCGACATGGTAAAAACCCCTGGCCATTGAATACCTCACGATATCCCAGGTAATAAGAAAGTATGCCGAGAAACCGAGCTTGTCGATTATTTCAAGTTCATGTTTTATCCTCTTTTTTGCTTCGTTGTTTTTTTTACCATACCTGTAGACCATTCCATCCCATGCAAGTTTTTCGAGCAGAAGTTTATCGTCATATCTGCTTGCAGAAAAGATCTTCTTGTTTTTCAGGCTTTCACGGTCAAAATTTAAGGTGCAGTCTTCCAGTAGTTTATGTGTGCTATTTATTATCCATGGATATTCCAGGAAGATCCGTTCATTATCCGACGGGACTTTAAAAAACTCATCTTCATCTGCACACTGCCATGGATGGAGATGGCTGAGAAGAATATTGTTGTCAACTGCTCTCAGGCTTTTGTGAATGAAGTTATCATCAATGGCGGAGAAGGTTACAGGCTGCAGAAGTACCATTAAGTTCCTTTTAAATGATGATGGTAATGTGATCAGCCGGTTTATCTCATGTGGCTTTATCCCTATGCGCTCATTATCAAATAGTTTGCGATCAGGAGTTTTTTTCAGTGAATATATTGTGTAAGCTTCGGAAAACTCTGGCGCCGGGAATGGAATTGGTGTCTTTTCAAAATTATGTTTCGACAGAAACTCATTTAACTCTCTTAATCCCTTATTATTACGTGCTATACCTATATATTGCAGATCATTGTTATTTCGGAATTCAATTCCTGCAACAGGATTGATATTATTTTTACTGCATTTACCTGCAAATTCCGGTATTCCTGTCGAATTATTGATATCAGTCAGTGCAATTGTATCTGCTCCTGCAGCAATTGCTTTCTGCACAAGCTGTTCCACGGACATCATTCCGTAGCGCAAACTGTAATATGAATGGCAATTCAGGTACATGTTTCTCTTTTCTCGTTTCTCGTTCCTCATTCTTCGGTTCTGGGCACTGGGTCCTTGGTCCTTGGCTACCCAGCAACCCAGCACCCAGCCCTGTGAAATAGCACAAAGCCCTCGCCTTGGCCATATTTCACAGGGCCAGCACCTAGTACCAATATCCTTTAAGCCTTTCCTCCATCATATTCTGCTCATTTATCGCATTTTCAAGCTGTTTAAGGGTTTTTTCCTCTCTCTCGCTGATAGTCATTACCCCGGCAGCTCTACGCACTGCATTGCGTCCGAAACGCTTTCTGAGCTTATCCATAGCCATATAAAGGCTTACCTTCTCAGGGGTATCGTCGAACATATCGAGCTGCTGAACTCCTCTTACCATATGGCTGAACCGCACCCCGATAAGCCTGATAAGCATGCGTCTCTGGTACAGCCTTCCGAAAAGCTCTTTTGCGATATCTGTAAGAACATGATCGAAAGAGGTATATGGTATCCGTTTCTGCAGGGTATGGGTATCGAAGTTTGAGTACCTTATTTTTACAGTAATGCAGGAGGTGAGTTTCTCCTGTTTTCTAAGCTCGTATGCAATCTTTTCCACCATGCTTACCAACAGCTGGTTAAGCCTCACCATATCGGTGGTATCTTTTTCAAAGGTATGCTCGGTGCTTATGGATTTCTGTTCCGAGTAGCTGATAACAGGGGTGGAGTCTATTCCGTTGGCTCTTTTCCATATCTCAATACCATTCTTGCCCATAAGTTTTTCAAGCATCTCAGCCGGTATATTCCTCAGGGTGTATATGGTTGCTATACCCATTGAGCGGAGTGTATGGTAAGTCTTCTGGCCTATCATAGGTATCTTGCTTATTGAGAGCGGATCGAGAAAGGGGAGGACTATCTCTTTTTTTACCTCTATTTCCCCGTTTGGTTTTGCCTCGCCTGTTGCGATCTTTGATACGGTTTTGTTAACTGAAAGCCCGATAGATATGGGCAGTCCGGTCTCTTTAATTATATACTGGCGCAGTTCATGAGACCATTTGTAGCATCCGTAGAAACGGTCCATGCCTGTAAGATCAATGTAATGCTCATCGATTGAAGATTTCTCATACAGAGGTGATCTTTCGGCAATTATTCCTGTCACTATGTTTGAATAGTTGCTGTACATTTCCATGTCGCCACGTATCACAATCGCATCGGGACACATGTTCCTTGCCATCTTCATGGGCATCGCAGAGCTTACCCCATATTTTCTTGCCTCATAGCTGCAACTCGATACCACACCACGGTCCGACATACCGCCAATTATGACCGGTTTTCCGTTCAGCCTGCTATTCTTAAGCCTCTCAACCGATACGAAAAAGCTATCCAGATCGAGATGCAGAACAGATCGGTCTATGTTCCCGACTATAATCATTTTGAAGATTATTAAGTAGTTAAGTGTTGATTATTATCAAGGTTTCATCCCAAACTTTTTTACCCCCTGCCCCTAAAGGGGGTTCTAAAATCCCTTCTTCTTTTTTAGCCCCCTTTAGGGGGATGGGGGGTAAATCAACGTTTTGAGCTTTAGCCCTGAATGTATTTCATCCTGAATTTCTCCGTCCTTAAAAAACTTCATATTTTTTTGTTTATATCAGAAATATGTTTTAGTTTTGATTAAAAATTAATCAATTCTATGATTACAATATAATCAATTTTTTATATGTACTTCGCATCCAACATAAAATTTTTAAGAAAAAGAAGGGGCAGAACACAGGATGATGTTGCTGTTGTCCTTAACCTGAAACGTTCAACCCTCAGCGGGTATGAGAACGGTGTGGCCCAGCCCGGAATAGATATCCTCGTATCATTTTCGGGGTACTTCAACATGTCGATCGATACAATGCTGAAGATAGATATGACAAGGTTGTCAGAAAGTCAGCTTGGTGAGCTGGAAAGGGGATATGACGCTTATGTCAGGGGAAGTAACCTGAGAGTACTTACAACAACTGTCAATCCGGATAACAGGGAGAATATTGAACTGGTACCTGAAAAGGCAAAAGCTGGTTACACAACAGGATATGCCGATCCTGAATATATCGGTGAACTGCCTGTGTTCAGGTTACCTTTTCTTTCTGATAAAAGGAAATACAGAACATTTCAGCTGAAAGGCGACTCAATGCTCCCAATCCCTGATGGATCTTGGGTTACCGGAGAGTACATGCAGGACTGGATGGAAATTATCAGTGGAAAGGCATATGTGGTGTTTACCTTAAATGATGGAATTGTCTTTAAGATCGTGGAAAACAATTTAGCCAGGGATGGTAAACTGGTACTTTATTCACTAAATCCGTTTTATGAGCCATATGAGGTTCACGTAAATGAGGTCAAAGAGGTTTGGAAATTTGTTAATTATATAAGCAGTGAACTTCCTGAACCGGTTATGCCTGAAAAACAGCTTTTTCAATCAATTGCTGTTATGAAAAACGATCTTGAAAGAATAAAAGCTAAACTGGGAAAAGATATTTCCGATGTAAAAGAGATTAGCTGATCAGAAACCCTTTTTCAGGTAGTGCCATTTGCCGTTCGAAAAACTTACAGGAAGAGTATCAGTTTTGTCCAGAAAATCCAGCTCTGATTTTACATGAGGTAATCTAAGTAAATGGCTTATATCCTTTTGTTTAAATTTGTCGTCAGACATCATAATGATAAATAGTCCCGGATCAATGTAATTTCTCAGGGCAGGCGATTCACAAATGATTGGGGTATTTAATGGAATCTGTTTCATTATTTCTTTAAAAGCCTCCAATAAAGAACTATCTGTAACCTTTGCAAAAAAGACTTGTGATGCACCGGCTTTTAACATCCGTGATGTATCTTTTGAACTATCCGGATTGGTCTCTTCATATACTGAATAACCATGTTTTTCCGAAATTAATATCAGACCAGGGGTAGTCTCATGAAAATGAGGAGTAATCTTGACTGAAACAATGTTAAGAAGTCGGAACTGCCCGATTAACCGGCATGCCATCGAAGTTTTACCTGATTTGTTGCCGGTTCCGGCTATCAGTAAAAGATTTGGAATTACCATTAAGTCAGGTTTTTATGATTAAACATAATTTCTTTAATAATGCCAAAATAAATAACCGCAAAGTTCGCAAAGAATCTGCAAAGATCGCAAAGGACTTAAAAACATGGTTTTAGCTTTGCGTACTTTGCGCCAATTTTGTGATCTCAGCGGCTGAAAAAAGCCCCCTTTAGGGGGTTTGGGGGTCTCTCAAACAGTTATTCTTTGGTTAAGTCTATTATAAGCTGAATGATCTTTTCGTTTTCAGATTCCGGGATTTTTCCTTTGTATATGGCTCTGCAAATCCTGTTCTTATCAAGTATTATTACACTGTAACTATCTCTTGGTAAACCCCATGATTCCTGAAGGGTCGCTTTATAATCGAATAGGATGGTGGTATCATATTTCTTTGCTTTTTTCCCTGCAATCATTCTTATAAGCCCATTGGGTTTCCAGGTAGACTTGCAGTCAACAATTCCAAAACCCTTGAAGAAATCCTTATTAATCCTTTTATCAACATCTGCTGCTTTATCAATAGCATCATTAAAAGTATCATTAAGGTCTGACTCATCGGGATCGACATAGTTGACCTGCAGAACTTTGCCTGGCCACGATTCCATTGTAAACTCCTTTTTATTTGCATCTGTAAACATCCATTCCGGAGCTTTCATGCCTACTTCCAGCTTGCTTGTCTGAGCATAAATTGAAGTGATAGCGATAGTAGTGAAGAGAAGGGTGAAGATCAGTTTTTTCATATTCATGATTTTTAAAATTTCACGAAATATATGAATTTTTTGCTACAAATTAATTTTCAGGGTTTTTAACATTAATCCGGGCAACAATATTACTTTTGCAGGTCTTAAATATCTTTATGCAATTAATCAGAAACATTGCGATCATTGCACACGTTGACCATGGTAAAACTACATTGGTTGACCGGATTATTCAGGAGTGCAAGGTGCTGGATCAAAGGAAAGAGGCAGGAGATCTGATTCTCGACAGTAATGAACTTGAGAAGGAGCGTGGCATAACTATAGTTTCCAAGAATGTCTCGGTGAATTATAAAGGAATTAAAATCAATATTATAGATACCCCCGGACATGCCGATTTTGGTGGTGAAGTTGAGAGGGTTCTTAAAATGGCCGATGGCGTTTTATTACTTGTTGATGCATTTGAAGGCCCGATGCCACAGACAAGATTCGTTTTAGGAAAAGCTATCAGTCTGGGTCTTAAGCCCATAGTAGTTGTCAACAAGGTGGATAAAGAGAACTGCAGGCCTGATGAAGTACAGCAGGATATATTCGAGCTTATGTTTAACCTTGATGCATCTGATGAACAACTTGATTTTGAGACCGTTTTTGGATCATCTAAATACGGCTGGATGAGTAAGGACTGGAAGAAACCGACAACTGACATAACAGTTTTACTGGATACAATACTTGAACAAATACCTGCACCCGAATATGTTGAAGGAACAGCTCAGATGCAGGTTGCTTCGCTGGATTATTCGAACTATGTCGGCCGGATTGCCATCGGGAGGGTTTTCAGAGGTGATATTGTAACAGGTTATGATTATACCCTGTGCAAAAAAGACGGGGAGGTTAAAAAAGTGAGAGTCAAAGAGCTCTACCTTTTTGAAGGGTTGGGAAGAGTTAAGACTGAGAGTGTCAGATGCGGAGATCTATGTGCAGTTATCGGTCTTGAGGATTTTGAAATAGGGGATACCCTGGCCGATCTTCTTGCCCCTGAAGCTTTGCAACGAATAGAAATAGACGAGCCAACCATGAGTATGATATTCACTATCAATAATTCACCATTATTTGGTAAAGAGGGGAAATTCGTCACATCCAGACATTTGAGGACCAGGTTGTTAAGGGAGACAGAAAAAAACCTCGCTTTAAAAGTAGAAGAGACAATATCGGAAGACACATTTAATGTATACGGAAGGGGTATACTACATCTTTCAATTCTTATTGAAACAATGAGAAGGGAGGGATACGAATTCCAGGTAGGAAAACCCAGGGTGATCATTAAGGACATAAATAATGTTAAATCCGAACCTTACGAAACACTTACCATTGATGTTCCGGCTGACTTTTCAGGTCGTTCTATTGAGCTTGTTACCCAGCGAAAAGGTGAAATGACTGTTATTGAACCAAAAGGGGACCTTATACACATTGAGTTTGACATTCCTGCAAGAGGTCTGATTGGGTTGAGGAACAATATGTTAACCGCTACATCTGGCGAAGCTGTAATGCACCACAGGTTCAGGGGATACGATAAGTATAAAGGTGATGACCTTATGTCTAAACAAAATGGATCACTGATATCTCTTGAACAGGGTATGGCAACAGGCTATGCTATCGACAGGCTGCAGGACAGGGGCCGGTTTTACATAGATCCCGGAGAATATGTTTACAAAGGCCAGGTGATAGGGGAGTACACTCGTCCTTCAGATGTTGAAGTTAATGTTGTAAAAGGGAAAAAGCTTACAAATATGAGGGCTTCCGGGTCAGATGAAAGTCTGAAAATTGCCCCAAAACTAAAATTTTCGCTTGAGGAATTTATGGAACAGATAAAAGATGATGAGTATCTTGAAGTTACACCTTTAAGTCTGAGAATCAGAAAGATTCCCGTTCAAAGAAATTTCTGAAAAAGTGTACTTAGAATAGATTCTATAAATAATCCCTTGAATTTATGCAGGGCGATTAGTGATTAATGTCTCAGCTGAAATCTTAAAGGAATTCATATTCTCAATAGATGTATCCGGCGTGATCTCACAACCCGCCGAAACTATACAACGTCCATGAGAGGCCTTAAAATCGGAAATTACAGATTGATTTATAAATTCAGGGGTTCCTGACTGAATGACACTAACCGGATCGCTTTTTCCTGAAAAAACCTGGTGCTGGCCTAATAAGGAAACAAAATCTGCCAGCGAGGGTACCAGATGATCGATATCAATAATATCTGCTCCGGTTTTTATCATCCCTGGCAGGATTGATTCCGTATCTCCACAGATATGAAGCTTAGCAATAGCTCCTTCAGCATGAATTTGTTCCACCAGTCTCTTCTGCCTGTTAAATGCGAACTGATAATAAAGTTCAGGACCTATCTGTGAGCAGAATGCATCTCCAATGCCAACACAGTGGGCACCCGCTTTGATCTGAAGGGATATAAACTCTATGGCGCATTCAACAATAATATCCATTGTCTTTTCGACGGCTTCCGGTTCCAGCAGAAAATCCAGTGAGGCATTTGAAGCTCCACGGAGATCGACATATTCCGCAACAGGACCCTCAATCCAACCAACAATAAAATACTCATTTCCAACCTGTTTGCTGAATTCGCTTATCTCTTTCAGCCTGTTTTTACAACGGTTATTTTCCAATGGATTATAGTGTTTGATGAGCGATGCGGATTTTGCATCCGGAAGATGGCCACCAATATCAACAGGAAGACCATCTTCCGGATAATCCACCTCTATTCCGAAGGCAGACGCCTCAGCCCATGGATCAGACATAACTGTTACCCAATCGATTCCGATCTCCTTTGCGCAACGAATCATTGCATAACATTTTGCGATCGGATCGGTGCAAAAATCCCTGTACTTCACTCCTGCATATTTTGCAGCCCAGCGCATAATGATTGGGTGGAACGGTGGACGATCCACCTGATCACCATTTATAAAACCAAGAGTACGTTCAAGACTTGTCATGTTAGTTGCCCATATTTGATGCAAAGCTGATATTGTATAAAACTATTTAAACTTGCTCACCTCTTTTTCCAGAGTTTCTCAATTTCTTCAAGCGATTTACCTTTTGTTTCCGGAATAAATTTAAAAACAAATACTGCAGCAAATATGCTCATCAGTCCATATATCCAGTAAGAAAAACCATGATTAAATTTCGCAGTTAACCATACGTTATCATTTAATATCGGAAAGGTCCAGGAGATTATAAGGTTTGCTATCCATAAAGTTGCAACGGGAACTGACATGGCACCACGGATGCTATTGGGGAATATTTCAGATAGTAAAACCCATGTTACGGGTCCCCAACTCATTGCAAATCCTGCAGTAAAAATTAACATAAATAACAGAGCAATAAAACCGGTCTGATCAGCGAAGAAAGAAAATCCCAGTAATAACATACTGATAGCCATTATCATGGCTCCTGTAATCATAAGTGGCTTTCTTCCGAAACGGTCAACTGTAAATATTGCAATTATTGTAAAGAGCATGTTAATCGCACCAACAATAATAGTCTGGATAAGGGAGGTGTCAATACTTGCACCCATATTCCTGAAAATGTTACCTGCATAGTATAGAACAACATTGATCCCAACAAATTGCTGAAATACAGACAAGATAATACCTATGAAAATTATGAAAAAACCATATGTAAGCCAGGGAACATTCCTTTCCTGAAGTGTTTCTTTAATTTCAGAATGAGTTTTCAATGCACTTTCTTTTCCTGATATCTTTGAAATAATTCTAAAAGCTTCATCTTCTTTACCCTTCATAATGAGATACCGGGGGGTTTCAGGAATCAGAAAGAGTAGAATAAGAAACAAGATCGAAGGGATTACTCCTGAAAAAAACATCCATCGCCAGCCTTCTGTTATAAGCCACTGTTCATTTCCGCTTTTTGCAATCAGATAATTTACGAAATATATGATGACCATGCCGGAGACTATTGCAAACTGATTCCATGAGACGAGCCTGCCTCGTATATTTGCCGGTGCAATTTCTGCAATATACATTGGTGAAAGTAATGATGCCAGGCCGATTCCGATCCCCCCGATAATCCTGTAGATCAGGAAAGAAAAAACATCCACCGTACCAAAGAAATTGAGTGCTTCAGGCTGCCATGCTCCAATTGCCGAGACAGTAAAGGTGATTGCCGAAATTATCAATCCCATTTTCCTTCCGAATGATTTTGCAATAAAGCCTGCAAGGGCACCACCAATTATGCAACCGATCAGTGCGCTCGAGACAACAAATCCCTTAACAGAATCGGCAATCCCCTGAATATCAGCTGATGCACCCAAAGACGGAACTGGTTGGTTTAGATATCGTAATAGGAAGAAAATAAGAAATATTAGCAGGATAACATCGATCACTGCACCTTTTCTAAGTCCTGATAGTCTGATTATCAGACCTGAAATGATTATGAATACCAGGAAGAAAACTATTGCAACCAATAGCCTGTATTGAGTTATCAGGGATACAGCATAAGCATAGTTTGCCGGATCCAGAGCTTTGATAATATAGAAATCGACCAATGATTTCTCAGCCCCGTTTACAACAGCTGTGTCAAAACCAAATAAAAACCCGCCGATTGTTGCAACCAGGGTTATAGCTAAAACATAATGGGAAGAATCATTCCTGGAAGACGAAATGACTTGATTAAGATTGTTTTTCAAGCTAATTACTTATTAATGACATTTATTTCAAAATTAAAACACAACAACAGTCTGATTTCTTTCAGGAGCTGAAGCAGGGAAACGAACTAATCCTGAATTTGTATTTACTTCAATATAGTATTCAAAATCGTCTGTAATCTTAGAAGGAGGAATTAATGCCTGCCATACGGAACGACTTAAATTACTTAATTCAATGGCCGAATAGCTTTTTTCTCCGATCAGCTTCCAGAACATTCTGGCTGATTTAATTTCGTCCTCTGGTATAATTACTTTGAGCTTTAAACTTTCTCCGGTTTGTAAAGTTGTTCTTAAGGTAGGTACTATTATGCGATTGATATTTAGAATTTTATTTGAGGGCCAGCATTCCTCTGGTAATTTCTGGTTTATCAGTTTTTCAATCTCTTTACCAGGGACATAAATATAATAAGCATAGTTGTGTTGTTGCCAGTTGGTCATAGTCCCCAGTTCGCCGTTTGTATTAATAGTATTCAACAGATAAAAAATTATCTCTTCAAATTCAGCCATTTGTCTTGATCTGAGATCTGTAAAAGGCTGCAAATACTTTGAATGATCTCCAACAGTATCCTTCTTAACGATTGCTAAGAGTCTGTTGATCTCGCCTGTTGAACATGCGAATTTCCCGATCTCCCTGAGATATTTAAAAGTATCCAGCCAGTACCTGAAACGCTCACTGTTCCCCTTGCCTTTTACAGATTGTAAAAGCTTTTCAAACTCATTAACAAACAGATAATCAGTCTTTCTCTGATCCCAGAGAATTGTATCGGGTTTTATGCCTCCGGGACCGGACCAGTCGGCAGGTCGGGGAAGAAAAGTGGTTTTACTGCCCTTTTTTGTCCCATCAAGGCTGATGAAAATTTCTGCAGCTTCCACTGCGATTTCTTTGCCAAAATTTGCCTCGGCCCAGTCGGTATAAAAATCATTTACCTGAAGATCTCTTAATGGATTTTTGCTCTGTTGAACTGCCTCCTCAGGAGACATCTTTTTTCCAAAATCCGGATTCCATTCTTTCTGATTCCATCCTGCCTGGGCCAGTGCCGAGATATTAGGACTAAGAATTTGTGTGCGCCAGTGGATCCCGATCAGTCCGGTACATCCGTATGAGAGAGCATCAGCAGCATCACGGCGCATCCGGCCTGCCCAGAGTTGTGGAAGTATCAACCCGGGATCATCTTCCAACCAGGGTATTGCCCATTTTGGACGATTATTGACTTTAGCAAAATCAGGTTCGACAGTAGTGAAGCCCACTTCACGATTAATGCAGCTCAGAGCCCATGAACCCGGAAGGAATTTGTCAAACATAGCTCTGTCCGGAGGTGGTCCAAGAACCCATCCGCAGGTTGCCAGAGAAAATGACACTTTAGCTTTATCAGCTGCTACAATTGCGGCTGAAAGATCAAGACGCGTCTGTTCAATATGTTGCAGGTTAATTCCGCTCCAGGTCCAGTATTCCGGCGTCCAGAACCAGTAATAATCAATAGGATATGTCAGTTTAATACGCTCAAAGATACCTTCATATACAGCTTCTCTCAGATTTTTCTCAGTTGTATCTTTCCCAAGTTCTTTAATATGTGCTTTGACATTCCTTGGAATTATTAAGGGAGTTTCAGTCCCAACACATATTTTAATCCCCATTGCTTTTCCGTATGTAAATACATCATTATAGAACACTCCTGTTTTATTCATCAGGTCATTCCATTGATTATCTGTTATTTGTAACAGAGGCTCTATCTTCCATTCATATTCCGGAGAATAGCCATGACCTTCAGCAACCGGTTCAACCGGTGTATACCCTTTCATTATTTCTGATCCGTAGAAGTCAGTTTCATAAAGTTGCCCGCAACCATAAAAATAATCACTGGTCTTTCTAAGATTATAACCCCATGGGGTATCACCCGTGGTTGTAAAATATCTTGCAGGGTAACTGAATTTGACTGTCCCGTCAGGATTTATGTCATCTTTCAACCCTATCCATACCGTGGGCTCCGGTCCTGAAAATCCCTGCGGGTAAGTGTGCAATCCGAAAAAGTTCATTTTCATCTTAACCATCTGGGAGAATATTGATTTATAATCATCAGAATTCCACCAGTCGGGTCCTTCCGGAAAATCATGAAATGGCTGCAAGCCTCTTGTTTCAAACAGGGGAGAGCATATTTCCGAAAGCTCAGGTATAAGAAGTTTTACTTTATTGTCAGGAATTACATCGCCATGTGCATAAAACCGGACACCCAGTTTTTCAGCAAAGGAATAAGCACCGTACAGGGTTGCAACATCGCTATTTCCACTTATTAACAGGATTTTTCCTGATTTTGATTTAATGGTTTTAAGACAATACCCCTCAGTACCTGCCTGAACAAGTGAGTCGCAGAAACCTTTATCCAGATTCAGGGTTTCAAATAGTTCATTATTGGCCGGTGCAATGATAATCATGTTCCCGGACTTAGTCGGTATACTTTTTAGTTGAGTAATTACAGGAGCCTCTCCGGTGGTTGCATATATGTATCGTTTTACCTCTTTCGAAGCCAGGTTAATTAGCTCTGAAGGTTGACCCGGAATCACAATAACCGGACTGGTGCTGCATGAACTAAAAATACAACTTACGATCAAGCCGATATGTGCTAAGTACTTCATATGCAAGTTTATAAGATTGTGAAAAATATTTTATATCCGTGTTCTGATCAATATTCATTCAGGAAGTCATTGAATGGCTTCATGGCTTTAAAGATTTTTATAACATGTCCGAAATAATCAGGTTTAAAGACAATTTTATCAGATAATTCATTTACCGCAAGATAACTTTTAAATCTAAGGAGATCAATATGCGGGTGATCTGAAGGGTACCCTTTTGGAGATGTCTTTAATTTTTCTCCCTCGATTTTTCCAAAGTACTTTATAAAATCTTTATCAGTGATTATTTTGATAAATCTTTCCGGCTCTTCGTCTATTTTTTCCCTGATTGCTGACAGCCAGGGAGTTGGAGGCATATAGGCGCCACCTGCAATTATGCTTTTGCCAGGTTCAACTTGAAAATAGTAACCGGCGAATTTATCTCCGTTCTTTTTACCTCCCTTTACAATAAATGCCCCCAAATGGGTTTTATATGGTGATTTATCATTAGAAAAACGGATATCACGATTAATCCTGTAAACACAGTTTTTTACTTCAAGACCTTTCAGAATTGGTTCAAAATCAATTATTTCATTGATTATTGACTGGACAAAAGACTCGAAATTGTTTTTGGCTTCTGAATAAGCTGATCGGTTTTTAATAAACCAGTCTCTGTTGTTATTCTCTTTAAGATCCTTAAGGAAGTCTAATGTTGGTTTCTTAATAGTTTCCATTTTTCAAAATATATTAGTTGATAATTTTGATATGACTTAACACAATGCGGAGTTGATGTAATAAATGAATATTGTTTTTTCCGTTACCTCAACAACCAGTACTATAAAGTTGTTAGTATCTTTAATAATCAAATATAAGAAAGAAAAGTACATGGGTGAAGTTCCAAAAAAGAAGATTACACTGGAGGGTTTAAAAAATGCTTTTAAACTTTACAGGTATATAAAACCTTATCGGATCGAATATGCATTTGGTATGTTTTTCCTCATGGGATCAAGTCTTGCGAGTCTCGCGTTTCCAAAATTACTTGGCGAACTTGTTAACTCAGGAAATAGTGGAAATCTTGCCAGAGACCTGAATAAAATTGCTCTTTTACTGATAGTTACATTGCTGATTCAGGCAATATTCTCATATTTCAGGGTTATTCTTTTTGTAAATGTGACTGAAAAAGCCCTGGCTTTTCTAAGGCAAAACACTTATAACCATTTAATTAAGCTTCCATTAAGATTTTTTGAAAAGCATAGGGTAGGGGAGCTGAATAGCAGGATTTCATCCGATATTTCATTGCTTCAGGAGACTCTCACATCCACTCTTGCAGAGTTCATCCGCCAGATAATAATTATTGCAGGTGGTATAACATTGCTCACAGTCACATCATGGAAACTAACCCTGTTTATGCTCGCAATAATACCTGGAATGATGCTTCTGGCAGTATTTTTCGGAAGGTTTATACGGAGGTTTTCGAAACAGGTTCAGCGAGAAGTGGCAAAATCAAATACTATCGTAGAGGAGACATTACAGGGTATTCAGAGTGTCAAAACTTATACAAATGAATACCTCGAGATAAACCGGTACCGGAATAAAACCCAGGAGATTGCAAAAATAGGTATGAAAGGAGGAAAATATCGTGGAGCTTTTTCGGCCTTTATGATTTTGGGTCTTTTTGGTGCTATGGTGGCTGTGATCTGGAGAGGTTCAGCGATGATGTCCTCAGGAATAATTGATACCGGAGAACTTTTTTCTTTTGTAATTTATTCAGGATTTGTAGGCGGAAATATAGGTGGTCTTGCCAATGTTTTCACTCAGATACAGAAATTTATAGGTGCAACTGAAGAACTGTTCGAAATATTTAATGAGGAAGAGGAGCAATTGAGTGAGATTAAGGAAATTTCAGAAAATGAGATTCTTAAGGGTCAGATCAGCTTAAGAAATCTGAGTTTCAGATATCCAACCAGACCCGATGAAGAGGTTCTGAGTGAAATAAACATGACCATTTCCGAGAATCAACTTGTTGCACTTGTCGGGATCAGTGGAGCAGGAAAATCTACTATTGCATCTCTTTTACTAAGGTTGCATGAGCCGACTGACGGTGATATCTTTTTCGACGACAGGAGAAGCCGTGATTTCTCTGTTTCATCGTTACGAAGTCAGATTGCCCTTGTCCCGCAGGATATATTTCTTTTCGGAGGATCAATAAGGGAAAACATATCCTATGGTAAGCCAACGGCTACTGAAGATGAGATACTCGATGCAGCAAGGAAAGCCAATGCTCTCGAATTTATCGACAGGTTCCCGGAAAAACTGGATACAATAGTGGGTGAACGTGGTACCCAGCTATCCGGAGGGCAGCGTCAAAGGATTGCGATTGCAAGGGCTGTTCTTAAGAATCCAAGGATTCTGATACTTGACGAAGCAACTTCATCACTCGATTCCGAATCAGAGCGACTGGTGCAGGATGCTCTTGAAAAACTTATGGTAGGTCGTACTTCAATTGTAATAGCCCACAGATTATCAACAATCCGAAAAGCCGACCAGATTCTTGTACTTGATAGTGGTCGTATCGTTGAGAAAGGTACACATGAACAACTAATGAAGTTAAAGGAAGGTATATACCGCAATTTAAGCATGCTTCAGTTCACCATTTAAACGCTGGAAACTTCGCCTGATGCCTGAGCCACTGGCAATTTACCATGTCGTTTGCCGTTATGTCTTAATTCAGGATTGATGCAAACTTTTGACAAAATATTATTGATCATTATTTTCACTTTTGCTGCTTTCAGTTTAAGCAATAAAGAGCCGAATGAAGATGATGATATACACCAATTATGGCTTGATTGCAGATTGGATAATGTATTATCATTTGAGGTCTTTACCAGTGCTATCCTGGGGCAACGTCAAATAGATAATATTAAAAAGAAGAACATTATTACAATTATTGATTTTTCAAAGCCATCCACAAAAGAGCGGTTTTTCGTAATTGACCTTAAAAATAAACAGCTATTATATAAGTGTTTCGTTGCTCATGGAAAAAATTCAGGCGGGAATTCAGCAGAAAGTTTTTCAAATGAATCTCTATCTCTTAAAAGTTGTCTGGGATTTTTTACAACAGCAGAAACTTATTCTGGCAGGCATGGTTATTCACTGAGGCTTGACGGACTTGAAAAGAATATCAACGACAATGCGAGAGCCAGGGAAATTGTAATTCATGGTGCTGAATATGTAAGTCAGGAATTTATTAAAAAATATGGCAGACTTGGAAGAAGTTGGGGTTGTCCTGCTTTGCCAGCGGAACTTACAAAAGAAGTAATAGATAAGATTTCAGGTGGGAGTTGCCTGTTTATTTACGGTAAGGATGATTATTATAAAGAGAATTCAAATTTTATCAATAAGAAATAAAAACTACGGTCAACTATTTAATCCGGTTTATAAGACAAACTTAAAGCGCATGTGTAAAAAGTTTTTGTTTCTAATGTTTTCTTAACACAACATTCTTTTTGTAAATTTAGCCACTAAAGAAGTCTGATTTATTCTATTTATTTATAATAAAATTTCAAAAACAGGGAGGTAGCATGAGTGAAAATATATCAATTAGTCCCAGCGGAGAAAAATTTCCATTACCAAAACCTGAGGACTATAAGACTGAATTCGAAAACCTTAAAAAACGTATTGATCAGGAACGAGCCAAGAATCGTGAAATTGTTGTAGTTATGGGCGTCGGATTTGTCGGCGCGGTTATGGCCGCTATTGTGGCCGATACCGTTGACAAAAAAGGTCAACCCTCAAAATTTGTAATTGGAATGCAGCGTCCGAGTGTGCGAAGCTTTTGGAAAATTCCTTTGCTCAATCGCGGTGTTTCTCCTGTAAAAGCTGAAGATCCTGAAGTGGATCCAATGATTGCGCGTTGCGTCAACGAGAAAAAAACCTTAATGGCAACTTTTACTTATGATGTTCTGAAACTGGCTGATGTT